>JANXYQ010000038.1 GCA_025355995.1 Spirochaetaceae bacterium
TCCCTGCGCTACCAGGCTCGAAGAGCCTGACTGCGCCATGTGCGATAGCACATTATTAAATCCATTCCCTGCGCTACCAGGCTCGAAGAGCCTGACTGCGCCATTCGTGAAGTTGAATATAGCCAATGTTCAAGACTCATGGCAAGCCCTGGGGGAAAAGAACGGCCGCGATCCGCCCCGGAGGGCTGCTCGCGGCCGTAGAGCGAAAGACGCGCCGGTTATTTCTTGGAAGCCTTAGCGGGCCTGGGCGGGTTCGCGGCGGCGAGGGCCGCCTTGGCGGTCGCGGCTATGCCGGCCTGGACTTCCTGCTTCTTGACGGCGAGCTTCTCGACCCTGGTATTCCAGAAATCAACGAAGGCCGAGGCGATAAAGACGGAAGAGTAGGTGCCGCTGACGAGCCCGACGATGATGGCCAGGGAGAAGGCCTTCATGCTGCCCTGCGTAAAGGTATAGAGGGAGATGGCAGCGAGGAGGACGGTGAGGACCGTGATGAAGGTTCGGCTCAGGGTCTCCGTGACGCCGCGGTTCATGTTCTCGCGGAAGGGAGCGTTGGGCGCGAACTTCACCTTCTCGCGGATCCGGTCGTAGATGACTATCGTGTCGTTGATCGAGTAGCCGACTATAGTCAAGATAGCCGCTATGCTCGAGGTGTTGAACTCCATCCGCGTGAAGACGATGAAGGCCACCATGATGAGGGCGTCGTGGACTACCGAGAGCACGGCGCCGATCGCGTAGGCGGGCTTAAAGCGGAAGGAGCAGTAGATCATGATGAGGACGAAGGTCCCCAGGGTGAGCCAGATGGCCTGGTTCAGCAGGTTCCTGGAGAAGCTGGCGCCGACGAAATCGGAGCTGTTGACGAGGATGTTGCCCTCGCCAAAGGTCTTCCCGAGCTCCGAGGTGAGCTTGGTGATGATGGTCTTCGAGAATTCCTTGTCCTTGCCCGAGTCCTGGATGCGGATCATGTACTGGTTGTCGGACGCGGCGCCCGCGCGCTGGATGGAGACGTCGCCGAAGGCCTTGAGCGAGGCTCGGATAGCCTCGATGTCGACCTTGACCGCGGAGGCCCCTTGAGCGGCGTAGTGGAGGACGGCAGGGGCCTCGGTCAGCTGGGCGTCGGTCTGGGAGGCGCCGCGGAAGAGCTTGGAATCGGCGGCGCCGTCGGCCTTGAGCGCGACTGAGACGCCGGGGACCGTCTTGAAGGCGTCGGACAGGGCCTGCAGCGTGGGGTACTGGGAGAAGGCGAAGACGAAGGCCTTGGAGTCGCCGGAGGGGGCGCGGGAGATGAAGGTCGCGTCGGCCTTGGCCACCTTGAGGCTCATCGTGCCATCGCCCTTGAAGGATACCTCCATCGAGGGCGGCGCGAACTGGATGGTGGAGTTGAGGCCGGACTGGAAATCGACGCCGTTGTTGAAGCCCAGCACGACGGCGCCGATCAGGCCCGCGATGATGATGAAAAGGGATATCGGTACGGTGATCTTGAAGCTTTTATCGAAGCCTATGACCTTGGTCATTTGACCCTCCAGGAGATGCTCACGTGCTTCGTTTTAAGGACGTCCGTCTCGAAATCGAAGATGAGGTGGGAGACGAAGAGGGCCGTGAAGAGCGAGCTGATGCAACCGATGGATAGGGAGATCGCGAAGCCCTGGATAGGGCCAGAGCCCATCTGCGCCAGGAAGAGGGCGGCGATCAGGGTCGTGATGTTGGAGTCCATGATCGTCCAGAAGGCCTTGTCGAAACCGGCGCGTATGGCCGCGACGCGGCCCTTGCCGGCCCGCAGCTCCTCCTTCATGCGCTCGAACACGAGGACGTTCGCGTCGACCGACATGCCTATCGTGAGGACGAAGCCCGCGATGGAAGCCAGCGAGAGGGTGAGGCCGAAGGCCGAGAGCACGCCGATCATGATGATGAGGTTGACTACCTGGGCGAGGGCGGCATTGATGCCCGAGGCCTTGTAGTAGCCGAGCATGAAGAGGATGACCAGGCCGAAGCCGATGGTGATGGCGAGCACTCCCGCGCGGACCGCGTCCTCGCCGAGGGAGGCGCCTACCGCCTGGGTGTTGACGGGGCTGAGCTCGACCGGGAGGGCGGCGGTGCGCAGCACGAGCGCGAGGTTGGCGGACTCGTCGGCGCCGAAGCCGGTCATGCGAACGGAGTCGCGGATGGCCTCGGAGATGGTCGCCCCCGCCTTGACCTTGTCGTCGAGGACGACGGCCATGGTCTCCTTAACGTGGGCCCCGGTCATCTTGTAGAAGATCTCTCCGCCGTCCTTGTCCAGCTGGAAGAGGGTCTCGGGCTGGCCGGTTATCGAGTCGGTGGACGTGGTGGCGTTGGTGATGTGCGTCCCGTCGAGGCCCGGGACCTCGTTGAGGACCATGTACTTGCCGGTGAACTCGTCGAGGCCGTAGGAGTCCTTCTTGAAGAACTTGCGGATGACGAAGCCGGCGGGAACGATGGTCTTGTCGGCGACGGTCATGGTCTTCTCGTCTACGCCGAGGGGGTTGGACTCGAGGTAGGTGGCGAGCTTGGCGGTCGCCGCGTCGTCCACGATGTGGAAGGCGAGCTTGCCGCGGCCCATGAGGATCGAGCTGATGTTCTCGGGGTCGGCGGCGCCGGGAACCTCGATGTAGATCTGGTCGTCGCCCTGCTGGCGGATCGTCGGCTCGGTGAGGCCGAACTTGTCGATGCGGGAGTTGAGGCTCTCGATTGCCCGCTTCATGGCGTCGGCCTTCTCGGCCGCGGAGAGCGTATGCCCCAATTTCTTGGAGAGGGCGTCGAGGTCGGCCTGGATGACGGCGCTCATGCCGCCGGAGAGGTCGAGGCCGAGCTTGACCGCCTTCTTCTGCTTGGCCTTCAGGCCGAGCACTCGGGTGCGGTAGATGCTCTCGACCGCGTCGTAGGCGGCCTTCTCGCTGACGAAGGCGGCGAGGACCGATTTCGAGGTCCAGGAGGCCGGCTGGGCCTTGCGGGCGGTCTTGTAGGCGGTGGAGGCGGCCTGGACATCGACCGCGAACTTCTGCGCGTCCAGCTTTTCCTCGCCGCCGGCGACGGCCTGGGCCTTGAGGGCGTTGAGGTCGGTGATCGCCATGGCGCGCGAGTAGTCGCGGATCTGCTCTCGGGAGCCGACGGCGAGGGCCTTGTCCGCTGCGGGCGTAAATCCGTACCAGCTGATCGTCGGCCACAGGAAGGCGAAGGACACGGCGATGACCAGCAGTACGATCAATAATCTTTGAATCTTGCTCATTCCGGTCGCTCCAGATGAGGAAATGGGGCCGTGCCCGGGCGCCCCGATCGGGGACGACGGACCGGCCCTGTGCTAGGCAGGATGCTTACTTCTTGTCCTCGGCGGGTTTATCGGAAGCTTTCTCGGCCTCGGCCTTCGACTCGATTTTCTCGTCGCCCTTCGCCTTGGGCTCGGTCTCGACCGAGGCAATGGCGGACTTGGAAAACTCCATCTTGCAGTTCTCGTCGACTTTGAGGATGACGGTCTTTTCCTTTACGCTGTAGACGACGGCGTGGACGCCGCCCGCGGTGATGACCTTGTCGCCCTTCTTGACGGCTTCGATCATGCGCTTGGCTTCTTTCTGCTTCTTGTTCTGCGGCCTGATTATAAGGAAATAGAAGATGACGAAGACGAGTCCGAAAGTGACTAAAGTGGAGATCATCGAACCGGTCGGGTTGCCCCCGGGTGCGGCCTGGAGTAGGGCGAGCCCTGACGAAAGCTTGTTCATGTGGTTTCCTTAAGAGAGGATTCGCGGAAAGGTAGCACGATTGGGGAGATACCGTCAAGTTTAGGCTAGGCGGTAATCACCGTCCCGGCGCGGCCGTCGATGGCGGCTACGGCGTTCTCCATGGTCGTGATGATGACCTTCGTGCCGCCCCGCTTGATGAAATCGCAGGCCGCCTCGATCTTGGGGCCCATCGAGCCCTTGGGGAACTGCCCTTCGGCGAGGTAGCGCTCGCATTCGGCGACGGTCATGGCGTCGAAATAGCGCTGGTCGGGCTTCTTGTAGTTGATCGCGACCCTGTCCACCCCGGTGAGGATGCAGAGCTCGTCGGCCCCTATGAGGTTGGCGAGGAGGGCGGAGGCTCGGTCCTTGTCGATGACCGCATCGACTCCGGCCAGCAGGCCCTCGGGGCTGCGCATGACGGGCACGCCGCCTCCGCCCACCGCTATGACTACCTTGCCGTCGTCGATGAGGTCCTTGATGGTGCCCTTTTCGACTACATCCAGGGGCTGGGGCGAGGCCACGACGCGGCGGAAGCCCCGGCCCGGGTCTTCCTTTATGATCCAGCCGCGGGAGCGCAGCTTCTCGACCTGCTCGGCCTTGTAGAAGGGCCCGACGTATTTCGTGGGATTGGCCATAGAGGGGTCGGCCGGGTCGACGACGACCTGGGTTATGACCGTGACGACGTCCTTCTCGAGCTTGGCCACGACGAGGGCGTTCGCGAGGCATTGGGCGATCATGTAGCCCATCGAGCCCTGGGTGTCGGCGACGATGACGTTGAGGGGCGAGGGAGGGACCTGGCCCGAGGCTGCCTCGTGCCGGATGAGGTGGACGCCGGCCTGGGGGCCGTTGCCGTGGGAGAGCACCACCCGGTGGCCCTCGCGGATGAGGCCGACGATGGCCTCCATGCTCCGCTTAGTGTTCTCGAATTGCTCGAGCATCGTGCCCTCGGTGCCCTCCTCTATGATCGCGTTGCCGCCCAAGGCGACTACGATGGTCTTCCTGCTCATGGCCTGTCCTTTCTTCGTGGCGAAGGTATAGCGAAGGCAGAAAGTATAGGTCCTCGGGACAAAGGGGACAAGACGAAGAGGGTATACAAATATTCCGCATAAAAATGAATCTCGCCCTCCCCGACCCCATTTTCGAGCCGGGCCATCGAGGTTATCATCGCGGGCATGGAGAGAAGGTTCCGCGCCCTGCCCTTCGCGCTCTTCTGCTTCGCGCTCTTCGTTTTCCTCCTCCCGCGCCTCGCCTTCGCGGGGCCGGTATTCGCCCCGGGCAGCAAGCTCTTCGTCGCTCGGACCGCCCACTTCGACATCATCTTCCCGGAGAAGTCGAGGACCAGCGCCCTGCGCCTGGCGGCGATGGCCGACTCGGTCTACGACGAGGTGGCGGGCAAGCTCCATGCGAAACGGGTCGCGCGCATACCCGTGGCCATAACCCCGGACATAGGCAGCTTCAACGGCTATACGAATCCCTTCCCTTACATGCACATCGTGCTCTACGACACCTCGCTCGACCCGGGCTGGACCAGCTTCGCCGACAATTTCCGCGGGCTCTTCCTCCACGAGCTCACCCACGCGGTGTCCATGCAGATACGGGCGCCCTGGGCCGACTTCCTCTCCGGGGTCTTCGGCTCCTGGGTCCTGCCCGGCCTCCTCGACACGCCCGAGTTCATGGCCGAGGGAGTCGCGGTGAGCTTCGAGAGCGCCGACGGGGCGACCGGCAGGGCGAACGACCCGCTGATCAAGGAGCGGGTCCGCCAGGACATCCGGGAGAACCGCTTCAAGTCGCCGGTCGAGGCGTCGGGCCTCTACGACGAGTACCCCTACAGCACGGTCTTCTATGAGTACGGGGGGCTCTTCAACGCCTATATCCAGAAGGCCTACGGGATGGAGAAGTACGCGGAGCTCTGGAAGGCCATGGGCGCCCTCATGCTCCCCGGCTCCCTCGACCCCTACGAAGTCGGCTTTTACGAGGCTTTCCGGAAGACGTACGGTCGGGCCTTCCTCTCGGCCTGGGCCGATTTCCGCGACTCCCTCGCCCTGAGCGGCCTCGTCGAGGCGCCGGAGGTCCTGGACCCCGGCGGAATCTCGTGGCTCTACGGCGGCCTCGCTGGCGACGACGAGACCCTCTACTGGATAGACCTCCGCTCGGGCAGGGCCATGGCGATGGACCTCGCGACCGGAAGGCGCTCCAAGCTATTCGACGCCGGGGCGGACTCGATCTGCGACGTCAGCCGGGACGGCAAGACCCTCCTCGTGAGCAGGGCGCTTTCCCTTAGCGACGGCCGCGACCGCGTCGAGACCCTCGCCTACGACCTCGGCAAGAAGCGCTTCGAGCCGAGTACGAGCGTAGCCGGCATGAGGGAGGCGCGTTTTTTCCGCGACGGCTGGGTCGGGATCGTGTCTAGACTCCACGAGACCGACCTCGTCCTCGCCTCGAGCGGCGGTTCCAGGACCCTGCTTCGCGGCTCGGAAACGCTGATGTTCTCCTCGCCCGCCGTCATCGACGAGGCCAGGGTCGCGCTGATAGTCGCCGTCGCGGGGATCAGGCGCATAGGCATCCTGGACGTCGCCTCGGGCGAGCTCTCGCTGATAAAGCCGGCGGGCGAGGACGCGGAGCTCTTCGCCTACGCGCGGCAGCTCTCGGCCTCCGGCGGCGCGATCTACTTCAATTACGACTCGGACGACCGCTTCTACAAGCTCGGAAGGATCGAGCTCCTCGCCGGGGGCGGGGGCGAGATCCGCCTCGAAACCGCCGATTTCTCCGGCGGCGTCCACTGGCCCCGGGCCGCGGACGGGCGCGTGTACTACGTCGGCCGCTTCTCCGAGGGCGACAGGATCTGCCGGTACCCGCTCGAGACCGCGAGCGGAGCGAGGACCGTCGCCTTCTCGATGGAGGCCTTCGGTCCCGAGGCGCCTCCGGCCCGGCCCCCCGTTCCCGCGGCGGCCGAAGCCTCGCCCGCGGTCCTGCCCTACCGTCCCCTGGCTTACGCGAATCCCTTCAACATGTGGTTCCTTTACCCGGATCTCCAGCGGATCGGCCGATCCTTCCGGGTCTTCGGGCTCTTCGTCTTCCAGGATCCCATCGACGCCAACGGCGTCAACCTGACCCTGGGCTACGATGCCGGCTATCCCTTCGCCGACGCGAGCCTCTCCTGGACCTCGCGGGAACTTCCCGTATCGTTCGCGGCGACTCTCGGAGACAGCCTCGCCTACGGCGCGGCCGGAGCCCCGAAGCGGCAGAGCTCGCTTTCCCTGTCGGCCGCCCTTAGGCTGCCCGCCTACCCGAGCGGCCGCGCCGCGGTCCTCGGCCTCGGCGGGAGCCTCCTCGGCCGCGCCGAGGGCGAGAGCGGCAGCCCCTACGGCTGGGGCTACTCGTCCTGGAACGAGACCGCCTCGGCCAGCCTCGGCTGGGAGGGCCTCGCGGGGGGAGCCTCGCCGGGCAGCGCCCGCGGCTTCGAGATCGCGAGCTTCCACGACCTCGACCTAGCCTCCCTGATGTACAAGACCGAGGCGCATCTCGCCCTGCTCGTTCCATCGCCCTCCCTCCGCCTGGACTGCTGGGGCGCCTGGGCGAGCTCTCCCCTCCTCGCCCTGGATTCGAGCAGCCCGGTATTCCCGGCGGACCGCCGCCCCGCCTACTTCGAGTACGAGTCCTCGCGAACGGGCAGGGCCTCCCTGCTTGCGGAGGGGGCGATCTCCTGGCGCCTCGCCGACCAGGGCGTCCACGCCAACATCCTCGGCCTGTATTTCAACCGGCTGTACCTGGACCTCGGCGTCCGCGGGGCCTACTTCCGCGACGAGGCCCTCGGCTCCGCCTTCGCCCGCGCGTCCCTCGACGTCGGCGCGGCCGCCGGTATGGCGGCGGCGGCCTTGCGGGTCTTCGGCGAGGGCTTCGCCAGGCTCTCCGAGGCCGATCCCGCCAAGGCCTTCGGCTGGCGGCTCGGGATACAAACCTCGACGGAGGACCTGCCATGAGGCCGATCCGCCAGACGACGATAAACGTCTGCTCGATCGGCTTCCTCTGCGTCGCCCTGCCCCTCCTCGCGCTGGGCGGCTACGCGCTCAGGGCGAGCGTGCGGAACGTGAGCGCGGCGGCGCAGTGGGAGCTGGCCACCATCCTCCTCGGCGAGGACATGAACGCCGCGTCGGATTATCTCAGCGACCAGGTTCGGGCTTTTGCCGTGACCCGCGATCGCGCGAGCCTCGACGCGTACTGGTTCGAGGTCAATTCCGCCAAGAGGCGCGAGGCGGCCATCCTCGAAGCGGAGGCCAGGGGACTGCCGAACGAGGAGACCGCCCTCCTCGCCGGCGCCAAGCGCGAATCGGACCTCCTCGTCGAGACCGAGACCCGCGCGATGCGCCTCGTGGCCGAGGCCTTGGGCTACGATAGTCGCGACCTGCCTACCGCCGTCGCGGCCGCGAGCCTGAGCCCGGCGGATCGGGCCCTGTCGCCAGGCGGCAAGATAGACCTCGCCAGAGAGCTCGTGTTCGGCCTCGCCTATTGGGAGCACAAGCGCGCGATCCGCAAAGCGGTAGCGGAGTATCGCTCGCTCTCGCACGCCCAGGCCGCCGAGGCGACCCTCGCCGCCCAAACAGCCGCCGATCGGGCCTTCGCCCTCGTGACGGCGCTCAGCTTCCTCACCCTGCTCGGGGGCGCCATCGTAATCGTCCTTTATTACCGCCTAGTCGCGCTGCCCGTCCGCGACTACATAAGGACGCTCAGCCGCAACGAGCCCGTGACGGGCAACGCCGAGCTCGAGCCCGAGGGCAGCTACGAACTGGTGTCCCTCGCGGAGGCGATCAACCTTCGCCGCGCCCAGCGGCTGCGAGCGGAGCAGGCCCTCCGCGACTCGGAGTTCAGGCTCAGGACCAACCTGCGGCTGATGCCGCTCGCGGCCATCGAGACCGACGCCTCGAACAGGATCCTGAGCTGGAACCTGGCGGCGGAGAAGCTCTTCGGCTACTCGACCGAGGAAGCCCTCGGCCGCGAGGTCGTCGAGCTCATCGTTCCCGAGCGGTTCCGGGCGACGATAAACGATTTCATCGATCGCCTCAACACGGGCGAGGCGAGCAACCAGAATATAAACGCGAACCTGACCAAGGACGGCCGCGAGATCGTCTGCGAATGGCGCAACGCCCCGCTCTACGATTCCAGCGGCACGTGGATCGGATGGGCCTCTCTCGTCAAGGACATAACCGAGGAGCACGCCGAGGCGGAGAGGATCCTCTACCTCTCGCGCCACGATCCCCTCACTGGCCTGCTCAACCGGAGGAGCGTCATGGAAAAGTTGGAGGAAGAGGGGCAGCGTTGCAAGAGGACCGGAGGCAGGTACGCGACCATCATGCTCGACGTAGATAAATTCAAGGACTTCAACGACCTGCACGGCCACGAGTGCGGAGACCTCGTGCTCAAGGGCATCGCGGAGGCTATGTCGGCGACCGTCCGCGCCACCGACTCGGTAAGCCGCTGGGGCGGGGAGGAATTCCTCATCCTCCTCCCGGACACGAGCGCCGAGGGCAGCTTCCTCCTGGCCGAGAAGATACGGAAGCGCATCGAGGAGAAGGAGATCGCCTTCGGCGCAGAGCTCTTCAAGGTCACGGTCACCGCCGGGATCGCGGTTTTCCGAGGCGGCGAGGATGGGCCGGGCGACTGCGTGCGACGCGCCGACAAAGCCCTCTTCATGGGCAAGGCGCAGGGACGGAATAGAGTGGTGGCGGCGTC
>JANXYQ010000044.1 GCA_025355995.1 Spirochaetaceae bacterium
CGCCCGCTAAACGGAAACCCGCAGGGGAAGGATCGAGCAATGGAAATGGCAGCGAAAAGGTCCGCGATGTCGATCCGGGAGAAGCGGGCGGCCCTCCTCTGCGTGGTCCCAGCCCTGCTCTTGTACCTCGCCGTCGTCCTCGGGCCTCAGCTCCTCAATCTAGCCTACTCCCTGACGGATTACGACGGCTTCGACCCGGCCTTCGCCTTCATCGGCGCGAGGAATTTCCTGAAGGCCCTGTCCGCCGATCCGGACCTGATACGGGCCTTCCTGGCCACCCTATCGTTCTCCTTCTTTAGCCTGGCGATTGGGCTCGTCCTCCAGTTCTTCCTGGCCTACAGGCTGTACACGGGCATACCGGGCGGAGCTTTCCTTAAGGGCCTGTTCTACTTGCCCTCGATCATCAGCATGATCATCCTCTCCCTGCTCTGGAACGGGATCCTCAAGTACAACGGCATCCTCAACAACATCCTACAGGCCATGGGGCTGAGCTCAGAGAAGATCGATTGGCTAGGCAGCCCCTCGCTCGCCATGGGCTCGCTGATCTTCGTGAACGCCTGGACCTATCTGGGTTACGGCACCATCATCTTCCTCGCCGGCCTCAATTCCATTCCCGCGGAACTGCTGGAGAGCGCCGACATGGACGGCGCCGAGGGTGCGCGTCGGCTCTTCGGCATCACCCTTCCTCTCATGATGAACTCCATCACGGTGAGCCTCTTCGTAGGCCTGACCGGCTCGATAAAGATCTTCGACCTGCCCTTCGTGCTCACCAAGGGAGGACCGATAAAATCGACCACCACTATCGCGATGCAGATATACAAAGAGGCCTTCGAATACCAGCGCTTCGGCTATTCATCGGCCATCGCGGTCCTCTTCACCGCGATCATCGGCATCCTCACCTTCCTGCAGCTCCGCGCGACCAGGGCCAGGGAAATGGAGTATTGATGAAGAAGCCCTCATCGGCCCGCTTTTGCCGCGGCGCGCTCTCCATCGCGGCCTCGATCGCAACATGGCTGCTCGCCGTCGTCGTGCTGTTGCCCCTGCTCAACACCCTGATCTCCGGCTTCAAGACCAGCCAGGAGATCAACCGCTCACAGCTCCTTCCGGCTGCCTTCGCCATCGACAATTTCGCCAGGGTTTTTTCCGCGCCTGGAGTCCTCGTCGCCTTCGCCAACTCGACGGCCATAGCCGCGGGAAGCATCGTGCTGACCCTCCTCCTCTGCTCCATCGCATCCTACGGCCTCGCGCGGCGGAAGGAGCGGCTGTTCTCGCTCCTGTACGCCCTCTTCCTCTCGGCGATGATCATACCGGCCGTCGCCGCGCTGGTTCCGCTCTACACGATGATGCGGGCTACGGGCCTCATAGACCGGCCGATCGGACTCGTCCTGATCTACGCCGCTGGGGGAATCCCCTTTTGCGTTCTGTTGCTCTCGAGCTTCATCAAGACGGTACCCGTGAGCCTCGACGAGGCGGCGATTCTGGAGGGCTGCTCCTATGTCGGCCGATTCTTCAGGGTGATATTCCCCTTGGTCAAGCCGGTGGCCGTCTCCTTCACGGTCCTCCAGCTCCCGGTAATATGGAACGATTTCCTCATGCCCCTCCTCTTCATCCGGTCCAAGGCGAACCGCACGATCACCCTGGCCGTCTACGCTTTCACGAGGGAGCACGAGACGGATATGGGAGCGGTGTTCGCGTTGCTGATCCTCGCGCTGATCCCGCCCGTGCTATTCTTTGCCTTCGCGCAGAAGCAACTCTACCGGGGCATTGCCGCCGGTGCGGTAAAAGGATAAGAAGACAAACGATGAACGAAAAAAACGCGACGCTCGCCGATATCGCGAGGCTGGCCGGGGTCTCGCCCGCCACCGTATCGCGCGTGATCAACAAATCCGGCTACGTCGGAAACAGGACCCGGCTCGTCGTCGAGGACGCCATAAAGTCGACGGGCTTCGTGCCAAATGCCGCAGCCAAGGCTATGGTGACGCGGCGCACGAGCCTCATAGGCCTGATAATCCCCACATTCGAGAACCCCGTGTACCAGGAAATCCTCAAGGGCGCCAACGACGCGGGCGTAGAGCGGGGCTTTTCCGTGGTCCTGGGAATCGAGGGCGAGGACGATAAGTCCGTGAGCGCCGCGATCCTGCGCCTGGCCGCGCTCCAGGTCGACGGGATCATCGTCGCCAAGCCGGAATACCACAGCATCGGCACCGCCGAGCACCTCCAGCCCTTCATAGCGCGCCGGTTGCCGATCGTGCAGCTCGGCAACAGGGACCTCGAGAACCTCATCGACGGCATTACGATCAACGACTTCGACTGCGGCTACGCCATGGGCATGCATTTCGCGAGGCTGGGCCACGAATCCTGCACCTTGATCGGGGAGCCGGTCAACAGCTTCGTCCGCGAGCGGCACGAGGGCTTCCGTAAGGCCTACGTCGACCAGGGCCTGCCCCTGACGGGGCTCGCCGTCGAGGCCGCAGACTTCTCCCGCGCGGGCGGAAACGCGGCCGCGCTGCGCGCCCTGTCCGAAAGGCCCGGGACGAGCGCGATCCTCGCGATGAACGACATCATGGCCATCGGGGCGATCGACGCCGCGGAGCGATCTGGGCGCCGCGTGCCCGAGGACTTGGCGATCGCGGGCTTCGACGGGATACAGCTTGGGGCGCTAGTCCGCCCTCGCCTGACAACGGTCATCTTCCCCACCTACGAAATGGGGAGGTCGCTTGTGGAGCTGCTCATCTCCCGCATCGACGGCAGCTGCGGCGGCGAGGCCAGGCAAATGGTCTTCAACGGACGCTTGATGGTCAGGGAATCGACGATAAGGACCGTACTATGAGCCAAGACGAAGCCGCCACAGCCGCGCGGCCGGAGCTAGCGGCCTATTATTTCCCCAACTATCACGACGGCGATCCACGCAACGAACGTTGGCACGGCGCAGGCTGGACGGAATGGGAACTGCTCAAGCGCGCCGAGCCGCGTTTCCCCGGGCATCGCCAGCCCCGCATCCCCGCCTGGGGCTACGAGGACGAGTCCCTCCCCCCAGTCATGGCCCGGAAGATGGCCGCCGCCGCCGAGGCGGGGCTCAACGCCTTCATCTTCGACTGGTACTGGTACGAGGACGGCCCCTACCTCGAGCGCGCCCTCGAGAAGGGCTTCCTAGGGGCGAACAATCCCGCAGGCCTGAAATTCGCCCTGATGTGGGCTAACCACGACTGGGTCGACCTCCATCCGGCGACCAGCAACACGCCGCCGCGCATCCTCGCGAGCGGCGACATTTCGGAGACCGCCTTCCGCGAGGCGACCGACTATATGATCGAGAGATACTTCTGCAGCCCGGCGTACTGGAGGGTGGGTGGGGGGCTCTACCTATCATTTTACATGATCGCGGGCCTCGTCAGCGGTTTCGGCGACGTGGAATCCGCTCGCCGCGCTTTGGAGGACTTCCGCTCGCGGGTCCGCGCGGCGGGTTTCGGTGAACTGCACCTGAACGCGGTGGTCTGGGGCGAGCAGATCCTACCGGGCGAGGAAAAGGTGCAGGACATCGACGGTCTGCTGGCAAAACTGGGCTTCGACAGCATCACCAGCTACGTATGGATACACAATCAAAAGATGCCCGCTTTCCCCATCACGGACTACGCGATGTACCGGGACATGAACGTACCGGATTTCCCGGCGCTCACCGACCGATACCGACTGCCTTACTTTCCGAACCTCACGGTGGGGTGGGACTCGAGCCCTCGAACCGTGCAGTCCGACCTTTACAGGAAGGCCGAATATCCCTTCCTGCCGGTCCTCGCCGGCAATTCGCCGGATGAATTCGAGAAGGCGCTGATCGCCGCGAGGGATTTCCTGGCCTCCGGCGAGACGAAGCCTCCCGTCCTCACCATCAACGCCTGGAACGAATGGACTGAAGGGAGTTATCTGGAGCCCGACACCGATTACGGAACCGGGTACCTCGACGCGATCAGGAGAGTATTCGGCTCGAGGGGCCACCAATAAGCCTGCCGCCCTGGCCGCGCTTCGCCATAGAGGCGGCTACCAAGGGGCGAAGGACCTCCGCCAGGACGCGATAGCCCTCCTCGCCCGGGTGCAGCCGGTCGGGGACCAGCCTGGCATCGACGCGGCCGCGGCCGTCGAGGAAGAGGCTGCCTAAGTCGGCGAAGAGCAGGCGCTCGCCGTCGGCCATCCCTCGAAGGATCCCGTTCGCCTCTGCTATCGCGCGGGAGACGCGGCTCGCCTCGGGCCCGAAGCCATCCTCGCCCCGCCTCGCCCCCCTGGGAAGGATGGCGAGGAGGAGAATGCCGGCGTCTGGCAGCCTGAGCTCGAGCGCCTCGACGATGCGCGCCACTCCCGCGGCGATGTCCCTCCCACGGTCCTCCGGCGCGTTGTTAGTCCCGATGAGCAGGACGACGAGGGCGGGTGAGCAGCCTTCGAGCTCGCCGTTCTCGATCCTCCAGAGGAGGTCCTGGCAGCGGTCCCCCCCTACGCCGAAGTTGGCGGGCGAGTATTCCCCGAAGGCGGCCTCCCAGGCCTCCTGGTGCTCCTCCCAGCGCCGCGTGATCGAGTCGCCCAGGAAGAGGAGCCCGATGGGTCCGGCCGCGACCCTACAAAGGTAGGCGGCATGCCGCTGGAGGGCGTCCTCGTCGGTCCGCCGAAAGGGGACCGTAGAGGCGGGAGGCGCTGCCTTCACTCGGCGCACAGCGAGACGCGGCCCTCGAGGCCGCCCTCCTCGGCGCGAGCGACCAGCTCGATCGCGCCCGCGCGGCGCGCCTTCCCGAGGATGGCCAGGCAGTAGCCGCCCCCGCTGCTCCTCAGCCCGCCCGCGTAGCCCTCCTCCGAGTCGAGGCGGCCGTCGTCGAGGCCGAGCAGCCTCGCGGGCCCCGAGACGCTCACGCGGAGGAGGCGGTCCTCGCGCGGGACGACTCGGCCCTCGGCGTCGACGAGCTCGATCCCCACGTGCGCGGCGTCATGTCCGTCGGCGCGGATCGAATCGCGGTCGGCCATCAGCCTAAGGGCCGCGGCCGGGCCGGCCGTCCGCAGCTCGTCGGCGGCCGCCTCGCGCCCGCCGCGGCGGCCGACCGCGCGCAAGACCCCCGGCTGATAGGGCACGAGGTAGATCACCGCCGAATTGACGAAATCCGCCGACCGCTTCTCCCCGTAGGAGAGGCCGTTCAGGAATACCTCCACCGTCTCGCAGTTCGTCTGGACCTCGATCTCCACGAGCCTGCCCCCCGCCTCGGGCCATCGCTTGCGCAGCTCGAATTCGGGCCAGTTCCAATGGGCGGAGAGCGAGTATCCGCCCCAGGACAGGGCGGACTCTCCCCTCCCCAGGCCGTGGTCGCGCACGGCGAGGGCGACCATCGGCTCATCGGACCAGGCCGAGCGGTGGAACTGCCCGCCGCTCTTGAGCCGGCCCGTCGTGTCGATTATCCCCGCTTCCCAGCCCTTCAGGGGCCAGGAGCCCGACTCGCCGAGGTAGTCGATCCCGGGCCAGAGGAACGCCCCGGCGACGTAATCGTTCTCGGCGGCGTCGTACCAGGGATTGCGGAGGCCGAAGGCGTGGATCGAGGACTCGATGCCGCGCCAGTGGACGAAGCTCTCCGAGCCGATGATCGCCTTGCGCGGGTCGAGGGCATGGTAGCGGCCGTACATCGGCTCTTGGTAGTTCACGCAGAGCACGTCCACGTTCTCGGCGCTTCGCATGATCCTGCGGGCCCCCTCCGCGGGATCGGGGACTGCCGGGGAGACGAAGGCCGCGGTCACGGGCCTCGTCGGGTCCAGCGCGCGGGCCGCGTCGCTCAGCCTCCAAAGCCAGGGATCCACTTCGTCCGTACCCGGCTGGCCCGTCTCGTTGCCGACGCTCCACATGATCACCGAGGGGTGGTTGCGGTCGCGCCGCATCGAGGTCTCGAGCGTCTCCTTCCAGGCATCGGCGAAGCCAGGCTGCCTCATGTACCAGTCACCGGGCTTCGAGAAGGAGCCCTCCCACTTGTCGAAGATCTCGTCGACGACGAGGAAGCCCAGCTCGTCGCAGAGGTCGAGGAACTGCGGGTCCGGGGGATTGTGGGCGCAGCGGATCGCGTTGCAGCCGATCTCCTTGAGGAGGCCGAGCCTCCGGCGCCAGACCGCGGCCGGCACGGCCGTCCCGACGGCTCCCCCGTCCCCGTGCAGGCAGACTCCCTTGAGCTTGGTACCGACACCGTTGAGAAAGAAGCCTCGCCCGGGCCTGAACTCCGCCTTCCTGATGCCGAAGGAGGCGACGGCACGGTCCGCCTCGACGCCCCCATCGAGGAGCCTCGCTTCGATTCTATAGAGCGCCGGCGTACCGGGCGACCAGAGCTCCGGCCGGGGAACCGTCGCCTCGAAGACGCCGGAGGCGGCCCCGCCGGGGAGGGCCTCGAGGCGCCGCGTCGCGCGCGCGGCCTCGGAGCCGTCTGGCGCGATGATCGCGAGCTCCGCCTCGAAAGGCGCGGGGGCTTCCCGCCCGTCGCGGGCCTCGATCGCGACGCGGACGAGGGCGCGGCGCGCGGAGGCCCGAGGCGTCGTCGCCGACAGGCCGTAGTGCCCGATGCGCAGCTCGCCGTGATAAGCGATTCGCGCGCGCCTATAGATGCCCGAACCCGAGTACCAACGGCAGTTCGGCGCGTCGGAGTTGTCCACGCGGACCGCGACGACGTTGGTCGCCCCTCGCACGAGCCGTCCCCCGAGCTCGACGACGAAGCTCGAGAAGCCGTAGTCGTGGCCACCCAGGAGCTCGCCGTTGAGGTAGACGCTCGCGCGGCGGTAGACTCCGTCGAACTCCAGCCTCGCCAGGCGGGGCCGGGGCTCGGGAGCGACGAAGGACTTGCGGTACCAGGCCACGCCCGTCGGGGCCCAAGCGCCGGAGCCGCAGGCGGGATTATCCTCGGAGAAGGGGCCTTCTATGCTCCAGTCGTGGGGCAGGTCCACGGCCTCCCAGTCGCCGTCGGGATAATTCCGCGCGGCGCGCTCCGGCCCGTCGCCGCGCGCGAAGCGCCAATCGAAGTCGAAACCCTCCGTCATCGCCATGCGATTCGATTATTTGAAGAACTGCGAGTACTTGGCCTTCCGCTCGTCGATGATGGCCTGCCCTCCGGAGCTCAGGTAATCCTTCATGCCCGAGTCGAAGACCTTGTCGAAATCGGCGCTCTTGGCGACGATGGACTGAACCAGCAGGTTGTCCCGCTTTTCCTGGAGCGCCGGGCCCATGCCTTCTTCGGCGCCGATGATCCCGACATTGAAGTTGGCGGTGATGCGGGACTGGTTGCGCTGGGTCGCGTAGGACTTCTCGATGTAGCGCTTGTCGACGCCGGCGTAGCCCATGGCGAGGGACTTGGCGTTCAGGTCCTGCTTGCCCAGGTCAAGGCCGTTGATGACGATGGTGTAGTCGATGTCGAACCCGGAGTTCATGATCTTCTCGCCCTTGGCGGCGATGGTCTTCACCGAGCCGTCGGCCTGGAGTTCGTGGGTGACTCCGGGCTCCCCGATCTGGAGGAATTTGCGGTTCGCGAGCGTGCTGAGCCAATCGAGGTACAGGAGGGAGGCGACCGGTTCCTTGTTGGTGGCGGGGAAGAATACTTTCCGGTCGACGGGCGGGCTGAGGTACTTCCTGTAGACACCGGCATCGTTCTTGAAGCCCTCGACCGCTATGTAGGCCGCGTCCGGGCCCTGCAGCTTCTTGATCTGGGCGGCGATTCCCTGCTCCCCGTCGCGGTAGGGGTAATCCCAGTTGTGGATCATCGCGCCCACGTAGCCGGCCTTCATCAGGTTGTCCTCGGTCTTGTCGCCGCGGGGATAGAGGGGGAAATCCTTCCAGATCAGGCCGTCGTTGTACCACTTGTTCAGCACCCTGATGCCCTGCTTGTAGTTTGGCCACAGCAGGCGCCTGTCGTCGAAGCCGTTGATCCACATGTCCTTGTCGGTGATCTTGTCGGGGACGAAGGAAGTGGTGAGGATATCCGCCCTCCAGCCTACGTCGACGCCGATGCTGAAGGGGATCATCTTATCGGCGTCCTTGCCCAGGAGCAGGGAGGCATTGGCCTTGAAGGCCTTGAGCATGGCCTCGAACTCCACGAGGGTCGAGGGCTCCTTGAGGCCCAGCTTCTTCAGCCAGTCCTCGCGGACGAGCACGCTGGTGCGGTTGTTGTGGAACAGCAGCGCGTCGATGGCGTAGACGGTGCCCGTCGTGGGATCCTTTTCCCAATAGACGTTCCGGTCCCCGAGGAGGGCGAAGAGGTTGGGCAGGCTCTTCTTGTATTTGTCGAGGTACGAGGCCATGTCGAGCACGCCGCCCATCTTGGCGTAGGTATTGACGGTCGGCATGTCGTAGGTGACGCAGACGTCCGGCGCGTCGTTGGCGGCCAGCAGGTTGTTTATCTGCTGGACCTCGGTCCAGCGGGGAACGCGCTTGAACGTGACCGCCACGTTGTGGTCGCGGAGCATTCCCGCCTTGATGAAATCCGTGTAGAAGTTGTCCTCCGGCTTGGAGCCGCCGTCGTTGCTGCGGTCGTAGACCTCGACGGTGATGGATTTGGTCGTCGCGAATTTCCCGTTGACGAGGTCGTCGGCGGCGAAGGCGAGACCGAGGGGCAATAGGACGCACAGAAGGATGAATAGTGATTTCTTCATGCATGATCCTCCCAAGACATATTTCTCTGGACACGCCGTGTCCGGATTCCCGATTATTCCTTGATCGCGCCGAGGGTCGCGCCGGCGATGAAATATTTTTGCAGCCACGGGTAGACCAGCAGGATCGGCACGGTGGCAAACATGAAGGCCGCCGCCTTGAGCGACTCGGTGAGCCCGGGGTTGGTGCCGCCCTCCGCGGTGACGATATCGATGTTGGACATCGAAGTGATGAGGTTATAGAGCAGGAGCTGAATCGGGTAGAATTCCCGCTTGTTCATGAACATCAGCGCATCCGAAAAACCGTTCCATCGCCCGACGGCGTAGAAAAGGGCGAGGGTCGCGATCACCGGGGCGGACAGGGGCAGGTAGATGCTGACGAGTATCCGGATGGGCCCGGCTCCGTCTATCTCCGCGGATTCGCGCATGCTGACGGGAAGCTCGCTCAGGAAGCTGCGCATGATGATCATGTAGAACACGCTCAGGCAGTAGGGAAGGATAAGGACCACCGGCCTATTCAGCATGCTGAGATCCTTGAGCAGCAGATAGGTCGGGATGATGCCCGCGTTGAAATACATGGTGAAGATGATCAGTACGTTGAAGAACCTGCGCCCCTTGAGCTTGTCGTAGGTGAGGGGATAGGCGCACATGGCGGTCATCACCAGGGACAGGGCGGTACCGGCGACCGTAAGGAGGGCGGTCCACCAGAGCGCCCGGGTGAACTTGCCGTCCTCGAGCACGTGGCGGTACGCCTCTATATTGAGCCCTTTGGGCCAGAGCCCGACCTCGTTGCGGATCAGGGCCTCCGTGGAACTCAGGGAACGCGCCGCGATGTTGACTATCGGAAGCAGGCAGACCAGCATGACGATGACGCAGACCAGGACGATGATCCAGTCTCCCGCCTTCGATCGTTTCGACGTGATCATCCGGCCGCTCCCCTACACGACGCCGCGTTCGCCGAATCTCTTGGCGAGCCTATCCGCCGCGAACAGGAAGCCGACGCAAATCACGGACTGGAACAGCCCCACGGCCGTGGTCATCGAGAATTGCAGCCCGCGGATCCCGGCGGTATATACGAAGGTAGCGATGACGTTGGATACCCCGATGACGAGCGCGTTCGTCAGGACGTAGGGCCGGTCGAAGTTGCTCTGCAGGATGTTCCCGAGGGCCAGGATGAATAGGACGACGATGGTCGAGCGTATCCCCGGCAAGGTCACGTGCCATATCCTCCGGAGGCGTCCCGCTCCGTCGATCGCGGCGGCCTCGTACAATTCGGGGTTGATGCCCGTGATCGCCGCCAGGTAGAGGATGGTATTCCAGCCAATGCTCTGCCATATCCCAAGGGATACGTAGGTCGCCACCCAATGCGCGCTTTCGCTCAGGAAGGGAACGCGCTTGATCCCCGCGCCGGCCAAGGCGTTATTGACGAGGCCGGTATTGTCAGCGAGGAGCTGGAGCGCCAAGCCGCCGATGATGACCCACGAGAGGAAATGGGGCATGTAGGCGACCGTCTGGGTGAGGCGCTTGAGAGCCTTGAACCTCAATTCGTTCAGGACCAGCGCGAGAACGATCGGAGCCGGAAACCCCGCGATCAGGTCGAGCAGGTTGAGCATTACGGTATTCTTCAGCGCGTAGATGAAGTCGCGATTGGCGAAGGCCTTGATGAAATACTCCATGCCATTGTTTGCGGCCCACGGCATTTCCCAGACGCTCTTGACGAGGCTGAACTTCTTGAACGCGATTTGGCAATAGGCCATCGGGATGTATTTGAATACGAAGAAATAGGCCATGGGGAGAAGCAACAGGAGGTAGAGCGTCCAATAGCGGCGCAGGTAGTTCCGGATCCCATGCCTATTCCCGCGCAAGGCCTTCGATAGGGCGGAATTCACTATCGCCTCCTTGCTCTCGGAATTCGCGGCCGCGAGCGGAGCCCCCCTCGGTTAACGCTAACGTAGACCTGTTTTCACCGATTGCGCATCGGTCAAATCACCTATGCCCTGACCGGGACCGATCGATATATCGACTAACGTATCCTGCGCGGGGGATCGGAACCCTCGGCGTCCGCGAACTCGAGCAGCTTGTTGATCGTCTCCCAGTTCCTGGTCGTGCAGGAGACCTTCAATATCTTCTCGAGGAAGTTGTTCGACCTCTTCGAATTTCCGTAGCCCTGGCCGTAATAGGAATAAACCGCCCGGTTCGCGATCTCGTGCCTATCGACCTCGTTCATGGTCTCCATGAGGGTCCCGACGTCGGTGACGGTGGGATCGTGCGACAATATCGCGACGTAGAGGTTCTTCGCGTCCCCGAGCCCGGCCAGGGGATGCGACTCCGCTATCCTGCGCAGCTCCTCGACGGTCTTGACGATGACGGCGACGTCGCGGTCGATCTTGTTCTTGATCTCCTGCGCGATCTCGGCCTCCATCTTCCGTTTGTTGACTTCCTTGCTCTCGAATACGGCGTTGCCGCTCTGGATGTAGGTCCTGACCCCCGAGAAGCCGATATACTCCAGCATCGCCCGCAGGTCCTCCATCTTGAGGACGACACCGCCGACGTTGATCCCCCGCACGAAGGCGACGTATTTGGCCATGCCTATAAGTCCCAGATCTCGCGGAAGGCGTGCTCGCGCTCGCAGTAGCGGCAGACGAACTTGGCCCCACCGGGGTCGCCTCGCTCGCTCTTGCGATGGAACTCGGTGGTCGCGCCCTCGAGGCTCGTGGGGTGGGAAATGCAGAGCTCGTTCTTGCAGGAGATCTCGTCGAAGCCGTAGATGCGGGGGGGCATCGAGAGGCGGTACTTCTTGACGACCCTGTGCTCGTGCACGAGGTTGAGGGTGCAGCCGGGCGCGATCGCGGCCAGCTTCTTCAGGTCCCGGCCGCCGAAGCTCGTCACGTCGGGTAGCGAGATGATGCCCTTGTAGCTGCCCTGGTTGTTGTGGAACACGCCATGACCGCCGCGCACGTCCAGCTTGAGCATGCGGCGAATGGCGTCCAGGTGGCCCCAGATGTCCCGGATCGAGTCGCCGGAGGAGATGTGGTCGATCACGAGCCCGTCCTCGACCGGCTTGATGCCTACCTTGTACTCCGGCTTGTCGCGCTGCACCACGCGGGCCTCGTGGACGAAATCGTCCTCGAAGGCCTGAGGGGCCTTGGCCTCGCCCTCGAAGTCGGCGCCGAGGAGGCCCGCCGCCATCGCGATGAGGGCTATGCGCGTCCAATAGCCGTTGGCCGATTGGGAGTCCCAGCCGTTCAGGGGCGTCTCGTCGAGGAAGGTCGGGTTGGTGGGCGCCGTGCGGTCGCGCGGCAGGGGATGGTAGAAGCGCGTTCCCTCGGGCAGGAGGCCGATCATGTCCTTGCGGAAGGTCACCGACTTGCGGAGGGTCGCAGCTTTCTCGAGGACCTCGTCCCCCATGCGCTCGAGCTGGAGGCGCGTGAAATACCAGATCGGCGCGACCTTGCCGGAGGCGAGGTACTCGTCGAGGGACTCGTACTCCCTGACGAGGAAGCCGTTGTCGCGCATCCGCTGCGTATAATGCGCAGGCATGCCGAGGATCTCGGGGGCAACGAGGTCGACCTCGACCTCTCGGAAGAGCTTGAGCCCGTCGGCCTTGGAGTGGATGGTCCGCCCATGGTAGAGGTCGCCCGTGAGGGCGAGGTGGATGCGCTCGTCGCGGCCGCCCAACTGCTCGATGAAGGAGAACTCGTCCAGGAATTCTTGCGTAGGGTGCTCGTGCTTGCCGTCGCCCGCGTTGATGAAGGCGGGCCGAGGCCTGCCGCAGATGTCCGCGTAGCGCCCGAGCGACTCCTCCAGCCAGCGGCAGACGCCCTCGAGCTTGGAGCGGATGACGAAGCAGGACTCGTCAGAATACCCGTAGAGCATCTTGACCGCGTCGGACATGGACTCGTTCTTGTTGAAGGACGAAGTCGCCGTGTCGAAGAGGTTGGTGCGCGCGCCCAGGAACTTGGCCGCGTTGCGGAAGGATTCGCGCGTGCGCGTGGAGTCCTCCATGAAGATGAGGTAGACCGAGTAGTCTTTGTCGTTGAGGCGGAATTCGGAGGCGTCGCCGCCGGACCGGACGAGCCGCTTCAGCTCGCCGGCCTTTCGGTAGAGATAGCGCTGCTCGTCGAGCGAGAGGTCGTTGACGACCGCGACCGTCCGCCCCTTGAAGGGCCCCTTCCTTGAGCTCATCGATCCTCCATGCTAGGGCTTCAGTTCCTTGATCTTCTCGAGGGTATCGGGCTTGAGCAGGATGAAGGCGCCGCCGGGAGCCTGCGCCGCTATGCCTCCCGCGACCTCGCGCATGAAGGTGTAGGGCATCGAGGCGTCCTTGGCGCGCGCCTGCTCGGCGAGGTCGGCGGCCGCAAACCTGGCGACGTAATACTTGCCGTCGGCGGCCTTGGCGAGGGCGTAGACCGAGGTCCCCAGGACGAGGACGGAGCTCTCGGGGAACATGTCCGGCTTGCTCTCGGCGACCGACTCCAGGCTCGTCTTGTCCAGCTTGACCAGCTTGACCCCGCCCGCCTTGCCCTCGAGACCGGACACCGCGACGAAGGAGTCGCCCAGCTCGGCGAAGGACCGCAGGTGGAGGGTGTTGATGCGCGACGAGCGGATGGCCGTGCCCTTGTCGGAGTCGACGAAGACGACCTGACCGAGGTGGTTGGCGTCGTCGCCGACGCGGATGAGGTAGACGCCGTTGGCGGCTGCCGCTCCCTTGGCGGCGACCTCGGCGGCGATAACCGCCTTCTGGTCGGCGGTTATGTCCTTGCGGTCGGCGGCGGCCTCGGCGGTCTTGGCCGCGACGGCGGTCTCGCCCGCGGCGACGTCTGCCTTCTTCGCGGCGACGTCGGCGGCCTTCGCGGCCACGGCGGCTTCCTCCGCCTTGACCGCGGCCTCCTTGGTGCTGAGCTCCGCCGTGGACGCCGCCCCGCCGGCGGGGGTCGCCGTTCCGGCGGCGCCCGTGGCTGGCGTTGTCGCGCCGGTTCCCGCGGCGGCCGCGGTCCCCGTCCCGGCGGGAGCCTTCGCCGCCGCCTTCTGCGCCTCGAGCGCGGCCCGGTCGGCCTCGGCCTTGGCCCTGTCCTCGGCGAGCTTCTTCTCGGCCGCGGCCAGGTCGGCCTTCTGTTTGTCGAGGTCGGCCTGCTTCTGCGCCGCCTCGCGCTCCTTCACGTCGACGAGGGCCTGCCTGTCGGCGACTCCCTTGTCGGCCTGGGCCTTGAGGCTGTCGGCCACCGCCTTGTCCGATACCGCGCCCGTATCCACGGCGCCGAGCTTGCCGGCCTTGGCCCCGGAGCTCAGGGGGATGACGATGAAGCTCTTGCCGGGCCAGTCGGTGTAGGCGAGGGCGAGGCCCGCGGTCTCGGGCTTCAGCTCCTTGAGCACGACGCCCTTGTATTTGGAGGCGAAGTATTTCATGTCGCCGCGGTGCACGGCGTCGTAGACGGTGATGAAGGTGGCAAGGGTGTAGGCGTCCTTCTCGGCGTAGCCCCATGCGGAACCGAGGTAGCCGGCTATTATCCAGCGGAGGTTGCGCACGTGGTCGACCTGGGACTCGCTTCCGAGGATGAGGATGTCGGCGTCGAGCCCCTCCTTCACGGAGGGATCGGCGGCGCGGATCACCTGGTAGCGGGCGGCCGAGCCGGCGCGGCTGGCGGCGCCGCCGGCGGGGAGCTCGCGCCCCAAGGCTGCGCCGATGCCCTTGATCTCCGCGAGGCTATCGATGCGCGACGAGGGTCCCTCGTAATTTACGAACACGATGTTCGCCGACCTGGCGCTCTCTATCTCGCCGCGATCGGGCTGGAGGCCGCCCCCGGACTGCGCGAAGGCGCCGAGCGAAAGAAGGGAGAGAAGGCAGGCCGCCGATGAGAGGTAGCGAAATTTCATGATGACTCCTCGCGTCCAGTCTACTTTATGGACCCGGCGATCCGTCCCAGGGCGGCGGAGGCGCGGTTGCGGACCGACTGCCCGTAGGGCTTGGCGGTCAGCTTGATGAGCGTTCTCAGGCCGTCCTCGCTCGGCGCTATCCCCGAGCGCAGCGCCATCCCCTCGATGGCGGCGGCGATGACCAGGGCCGTCCTCTCGTCGACCGGCCTCGCCGCGGCGGCCAGGAAAGCGGCCATGGAGCGGCCGTCCCTGTCCACCCCGAGGCCGGCGAGGGCCTCGCAGGCCGCGGCGCGCACCGCGGGATCCTCGTCCGCTTCGAGGACGCGGAAGAGGGGCTCGCGATAGGCGGGCGATCCCAGGTCGCCGAGGAGGTAGCAGGCCCTCGACCTCGGCAGGGGATTGCCGCCGAGCCGGCGCTCTGCCTGCGAGAGGTTGCGCTCGAGCGCCCTCGTAGCCACGGCCGCGCAATAGGCGGCAGCCTCCGGCTCGCCCTTCCCCATAGTACCCGATCGCAGGGATTTATCAATATCCGCGAGGCGTTTCAGCTGGTCGTCGGAATCGGCCGCCATCGGGTCGTATTGAAGGGTCCTCGCAACTAGATCGGGAAGCTCGGGGTAAGGAGGGAGCTCGGGGAGGCGGGGAGGCCCCAGGGGCTTCTCGAAACGGTAGGCGGCCAGGACCCAGTCGGAGCCCGAGGAGAAGGCGAGTCCGCCCGGCGAGATCGCCGGCGTCCCCGCCGCCCCGGGGATGCCCAGTTCCCGGAAGACCTCGCCCGAGAGGGACAGGGACACCGCCCTCCCCTGCCCGGCCGCGACGAGGCGCTCGGCGAAGAGATAGAGCCTCCCCCTCGCGCACTGAGTCGGGACGCTCCACAGCGCCCTGCCCCCCGCGGAGAGGGCGTAGGCCTCGCCCGAGGCGTCCAGGCCGTAGAGGACCGCGCCGTCCCAGGCCAGGGAGAGCGTGGCGGCCTTCGAGCGATAGCTCGCCTTGATGTCGCCTTCCGCCCCGACGAGGAGGAGCCTGCCGTCGGAGAGGGCGGCAGCGAGGCAGGGAAGGACGGTGCTCGCGCCGGACGGAAAGCTCAAAGGATAGAGCAGGAGCGGGCTGGAGCCGAGCGCCACGGTCTTTAGCGACTCGCCGTAAGGCGAGGCGAGCATGAGGCTTCCGTCCGCGAGGCCGACGCAGGGATAGCCGCGGCCGTCCACGCCGGGAGGGCAGGAGGCCGGGGACGGCAGCGGCAGGCTCCACAGGCGCAGGCCGGAGGGGTTCAGGCAGGCGAGACTCTTGCCCGACAGCGCGAAGGCCCTGCCGTCCGAGCCGAAGGCGGGAGGGAAGGACGCGGCCGCTCCGGGCACCTGCTCGATGGGCGCCTGCCAGGCGCGAGCGCCTATGCGGGTATAGGCGGTGAGCCTCGCGCCCCCGAGGGCAACCACCACCCTGCCGAAGGGATCGACGGCGAGGAAGGCTCCGGGCTTCTCGGAGGGTGAGCCTCCGGAGAGGTCGACTTTCGCCGCGAGGGTCCCCGACTCGGAGAGGGCGTAGAGCGACAGGTCCTCCGATAGGAGCCAGGCGGCGGCGGGCGAGGAGCTCGCGTCGAGGACGGGGCCGGCGAGGGCGAGCCCGCCGGCGGCCAGCCGGAAGGCGGGGTCGAGGGCGGAGACTCCCGCCTGCGCCCCCGCTCGCGCGGCGGCGAGAGTCGCGGACAGGCAGAGCGCCGCCGCGACCTTAGCGCAGCACGAAGCGCGCATTGCACTCCACGTGGCTGGTCTGCGGGTAGAAATCGAAGGCCTTGAGCGTCTGGAGCTCGTAGCCCGCCTTCACCAGGTGGCCTGAGTCCCTCGCCAGGGTCACGGGGTCGCAGGAGACGTAGACGATGACCGGCGGCTTGGCGCGCGAGAGCCACTCGCGCACGGGGGCCGCCAGCCCCGTGCGGGGAGGATCTACGAGAACCAGGTCGAAGGCCCTGCGCGCGGAATCGCCGCGCACCCAATCCTCGACGGGAACGGCGTAGTACTCGTTCGCCGCGCCCACGGCGTTGACCTTGGCCAGCTCGAGGGCGTGGGGATTCTGCTCGACGCAGGTGAGGCTCCGGAAGGAGGAGGAGAGGAAGCGCCCGAAGAGGCCGACGCCGCAATAGAGATCGGCGGCGCGGTCCCCCGACAGCCCGGCCAGGGCGTCCGGCACGAAATAATCCAGGAGGTAGAGGTTGCTCTGGAAGAAGTCCCGCATGTGGAAGTGGATGCCCTTGCCCGCGACGCTCACCTCGACGATGCCGTTTTTGCCCTCGATCCAGACCTCGTCCCCGTACCCGAAGACGAGGAAGCGGTCCTTGCCGAGCACGAAGCTCTCGAGCTCGCCGTAGGCCCGCCCGCTCCCGGCCCGCTCCTCTATCCATTCCTGGATGGGCCGGAGGGCTACCATGCAGGAGGGAGCCTCGACTACGTCCGCGGAGGCCCGCCTCATGAAGCCGAGGCGATGGTTCTTCGTGAAATGGAGCTGCATGCGATTCCGGTAGGCGAAGGGCAGGGAGGGCACGGCCGCGATCTCGCCCGTCTCGAGGCGGGCCGTACGGGCGAAGGCCTCCGCCACGATGAGGGCCTTCTCCTCGACCTGGCGGGAATAGTCGAGATGCTGGAGGTTGCAGCCGCCGCATTCGCGGTAGACGGGACAGGGAGGCTCGACCCTGTACCTGCTCGGCTCGAGCACCTCGACCAGCCGCGCCTGCGCGAAATCGCGCTTGCTCGAGGCGATCGACGCGAGGACCGTCTCGCCCGGCAGGGCGAAGGGCACGAAGACAGCCTTCCCCTCGAGGAAGGCCAGTCCGTCGCCGCCCGCGACGAGCTTCTCGATGCGCAGCTTGACTGCTGTCGGTTCCGGCATGCGCTGCGATGATACCCCGGAATCGGCCCCGGGGACTACCGAATCGCGTCCTTTCCCATCCCCTCCCCTTCCGCTTATACTGAGGGCTGCGCGCGATGCAAGGAGCGGAAGATGAAAGCCCTCGTGAAGAAAAGAGCCGAAACGGGTCTGTGGATGGAAGACGTTCCCATGCCCGCGGTCGGGCTGAAGGACCTCCTCATAAAGGTGAGGAAAACGGCCATCTGCGGGACGGACCTGCACATATATAAATGGGACGCCTGGTCCCAGCGCACGATCCGGACGCCCATGACGATAGGCCACGAGTTCGTGGGCGAGATCGTCGAGGTCGGGGCCGAGGTGGACGACTTCAAGGTCGGGGAGCGGGTCTCGGCGGAGGGCCACATCGTCTGCGGCGAGTGCCGCGCCTGCAAGGCGGGCAAGCGCCACCTCTGCCCCAACACCGTGGGCATCGGCGTGAACCGCGACGGCTGCTTCGCGGAATACGTCTCGGTACCCGCCACCAACGCCTGGCGCGTGCACGCCAGCGTGAGCGACGAGATAGCCGCGATATTCGATCCCTACGGCAACGCGACGCACACCGCCCTCTCCTTCGACATGGTCGGGGAGGACGTGCTGATAACGGGGGCGGGGCCCATCGGCTGCATGGCCGCCGCTATCTGCAGGCACAACGGCGCGCGCAACGTCGTGGTCACCGACGTCAACGACTACCGCCTCGCCCTGGCTCAGCGCCTGGGCGCGGACCGCGTCGTCAACGTCGGCCGCGAGGACCTCAAGGCCACCATGGACGAGCTCGGCATGGTCGGGGGCTTCGACGTGGGGCTCGAGATGTCGGGGAGCCCCCTGGCCTTCACGCAGATGCTCGACACCATGTACAACGGGGGCCGCATCGCCCTCCTCGGGCTCATCCCCAACGGCACGGCGATCGACTGGGACAAGGTCATCTTCAAGGGCCTGTTCATCAAGGGCGTCTACGGCCGCGAGATCTTCGAGACTTGGTACAAGATGGAGGCGATGATCCGCTCCCACCTCGACATCAGCCCCGTCATAACCCATCGCTTCGCCTTCGACGACTTCCAGAAAGGTTTTGATGCCATGCTCTCGGGGGAGTCGGGGAAGGTCGTATTGAGCCTCTAGCGGCGGCCGCCACGCGCTATTGTAGGGGACCGCGATTGGATGCTATAGTTACCGCAACGTGAGAAAACGCTCCACGTCCGCCCACGAGGCGGACGAAGCGCGGGCCCCCGAGCCTGCGCAGGGAGAGAGCGGACCGGCTGCCCCCGAACGAACCGAGTCGGAGAAGGCTTCGAGTCCACGCCGTCACGCGGGACCAAAAAGGCGAACGCAGCGACGAACCGCCGACAAGGATCCCGCCCAGGGCAGTCTCTTCGACGATAATCAGAATCCTCCAAGTCCCCAAGCCGACGCGGGGGGCGATTCCTCCGAGGCCAAGAAAAGCCGTTCGAAGCGCCGCCGCGAGCGGCGTAAGGCGGCCAAAACGACCGAGGCGGGCCCTGCACCGCCTCCCCCTTCCCAGGAGGCGAAGGCTTCCCGGCCGAAGGCTCAGCCCAAGCCGGCGCATAGAAACCCCGGCCCCGCCCGCCCGGACATAAGATCCGGTTCCCGCGGGACGGGCCAGCGCGGCCCCGCCGGGCAGCAGGGCAAGGCCAGGACCGGCCCGCGCTCCTCGGAGGCCTACCGCGACAAGCGCCACACCGATGGGCGTTCGCAGCGCCGCGGCCATCCCGAGGGACTGCCGCCGATGAGCGCCGAGGACCTCGCCGCCGTCGCGCAATCCGGCTACGACGACGGCTCCATACCGCGCTACGTCTCCAACGTCCGCGGCCATTCCCGCGCCGCTCCTGCCAAGACCCCCGACTCGGTCCGCACCCTCGAGATACTCTCGCCCTCCACGGATAGCATGGCCACCCTCGTCGCCCTCGAGGGAATCCTCGACGAGGCGGTCCCCCTCCAGGCCAAGCACCGGGCCTCGCTGCGCGGCGATATCAGGAGGCTCTGGGAGGAGTTGACCTCGGAAAAGGAATCGCGGACCGCCGAGTACCTCGGTTCGCCGCCGGCCCTCTCGGCCTACCTCCGCTACTTCCTGCCCTGGAACGTCTTCCGCCTCGTCTCCCTGCTCACGAACGCCGATTTCTGCCTTCCCGACAACGCCGTCATCGCCGACATAGGCTCGGGCCCCCTGACCCTTCCGATCGCGCTATGGATAGCCCGCCCGGAACTCCGGGAGGTTCCCCTCAGCATTTACTGCGTGGACAGGGTCGAGCGCGTCCTCGAGGCCGGCCTCAACATCTTCCAGACCCTGTGCATGCGCGTGGGCGGCAGGCTCCCTCCCTGGCGCATAGAGACCCGCAAGGATTCCTTCGGCTCGCCCCTCCCGGAGCGCGCCCACCTCCTCACCGCCGCCAACGTCTTCAACGAGTTCTTCTGGAAGGACAAGCGGAACCTTGGCGAGCGCGCCATCGAGACGGCGCGTACCCTCCTGTCCTACCTCAAGGAGAACGGCAGCCTCTTCGTGATGGAACCCGGAGACCCGCGCTCGGGCGCCTTCATCTCCTCGTTGCGCGCCGCCCTCCTCGCCGAGGGAGCCCCTCCCCTCGGTCCCTGCCCCCACGCCCTCTCCTGCCCCATGCCGGGCATCTTCCGCCACCTCCTCCCTCCCGAGGAGACGAGGATCGTCAAGGGCGATCCCAACGTGGCGCCCTCGCGCTTCGTCCTCCCTCCCGTCGTCATGCCCAAGAAGCGCGACAAGTTCCCCTGGTGCCATTTCGGCGTCGACGCCCAGAAGGCCCCGAAATGGCTCGAGACGCTCTCGGAGGAAGCGGGCCTGCCCAAGGAACGCGCCGTGCTCTCCTACCTCTGGGCCGCGCGCGGCGCCGTCGTCAGGGCGCCCGTGGGCATGCCCGATCCGGTACGCAGCGCCGAGCGCGATCGCAGGGCAAAGGCCGGGCGAGGCATCCTCGTCCGCGTCGTCTCGGAGTCCTTCGCCCTGCCGGACGGCTCTACCGGGCAGTACGCCTGCTCCAGCCTCGGCTATACCCTGCTCAAGCGCCCCCGCGGCGAGGAGCCCTTCGGCTCGGGCGCCCTGCTCGAGGTGACCTCCTCCCAGGCGCAGCGGACAGACGAGAAATCGGGCGCGATAATCCTTCCTACTTGACTCATGGAAGCCCGGCCGGTATAGTTCACCCTCGTCGACAACGACACGGGGGCGTAGCGAAGCTGGTTTATCGCGCCGGCCTGTCAAGCCGGAAATCGCGGGTTCAAGTCCCGTCGCTCCCGCTAAATCCCGTCTCCCCTGACGGGATTTTTTACTTTACGGGCTGTAGCGCAGGGGCTAGCGCGCTTGGTTCGGGACCAAGAGATCGGTGGTTCAAATCCACTCAGCCCGATCTTATTTCCTGTTATGTAAAACAATTGCGAGCCTGGGCTCGGCGAGAGGAACGGCGTATCTGGGACACACCACCAGATACGCCACCTTTTCGGAGGCCATTTAATGCGTGTAAAAGAGCCCTTCACGATCATCAAGCGACAGCGAAAGACGGTCTCAGTTTGGTTCTATCGAACCTACGATAAAACAGGTCGACGGCTCGAGTATTCGACTGGATTGAACGCGAAAAAGTCATCGAAGACAGCGGCCCGAGCGTACGTCAGCGACCTCATGAAAGACGGCAGGCTCATTCCTATTCCCAAAGCAGTGCGTGAAGCACAGACGCTCACCTTCAAGGCTTTCGCCGAAGACTTCTTCGACAGCAAGAGCTCCTTCGCTGTGCGACGCGCGGCCTCGGGGCGCCCCTACTCTGCTAACTACCTCGCGGCTGGCACATCAGCTCTGAAGAATCACCTCATGCCAGTATTCGGTCGTCGTCGGCTGGCCGACATCAAGCGAAGGGACGTAGAAGCCTTCAGTGCCAAGCTCTTGGCAGCCAAGACAGAGAAAGACAATG
>JANXYQ010000072.1 GCA_025355995.1 Spirochaetaceae bacterium
AGATCCTGCGACAGGATGGTCAGGTCGGCGAGCTTGCCGACTTCGATCGAACCCTTTTCGGCTTCCTCTTTCAAGCTCGACGACGATATTGCGGGTATCGCGGCCCTTCTCGATTCCGTGTCCAATCAGCGGTATCGCGACCTCAGGGAGCGAGCCCAGCGGAATCTCATTGCTGTTAAGGAAGAGGTACCTCGCTATGCGTCACAGGTGCCGCATCTCGAGGAAATAATAGCGAGCCTTTGGCTCCGCTCGATCGCCGTAGGCAACATGGCTGGCGATGACTGGCGGATGCTACAGGTCGACGCCACGAAGGCCATGAAGATCGACGACAACACCTTCCAGGCTGATCCCGCCGCGATCGTGGAGAACTGCTTCAACATCCACGAAGATGGCGCGCGGCCGGTGATAGGGGAACCTGCCCGAAGGCTTTCAATCCAACCACCTCCCGGTCCCCTACGATTATCAGCATATGCAACCCATCTAGCGTTCATCGGAAGGAGCTCCCTCTCATCGAGAGGGGCTTGGAACGTTTCGCGAACATTTACATATTAAACCTTTTTTGGAATATTTGCATGTTAGCGAGGCGTGTACTATCATTAGGGCAAACCAAAATAGGGGTGCCCATGAAAGAAAAAAGGCTCTCTCTGAAGGCTACTTTAATCGTCGCTTTCGCCATCATGATCCTGTTCTGCTCCGCGATCGGCGCGATCGGCATCTACGGGATGCGGAAGATTGTCGCGGCGGATCTCGTCATGTACCAGTATCGCACTCTTCCGCTGATGAATCTCGAGAAGATGTGCGAAGGCTTCCAAAGGATCCGGGTAAATCTCTACAGGGTAGGAACGATCGATACCGAGGATGAGCGGGTGGCGGACATCTCGAATATCGATGGTTTCTTCAAGTTGACCGACGAGAATATCAAGCAATACGACGCGTCCATCATTACCGCCGATGGAAGGAAGCTCTTCATCGCGTTCGCGACGCCGTACGAGGCGTTCAGGACCCAGGTCGCTTCCATGATGGCCTTGGCGGGGCAGGGAAAACTCGGCGTCGAGTATCGCGATGGGCTCATGAAGTCCAGGACTATCGCCAACGATGTCCAGGCGGGGCTCGACGGGCTGGTCGACCGGAAAGTCTCGCAAGCGAAGCTATTGGCGGCGGCGAACGATGCCCTGGCGGTCTCGTCCACTATATTCGCTCTCGCGGTGCTCGGGGCCGGAATCGTCCTCGCCGTCTTGCTCGGCGCCATCGTCGTCGGCTCGGTGATGCGCTCCGTCGGAGGCGAGCCCGCGCTAGTCGCGGCCATAGCCGCGCGCGTAGCCGGGGGCGAGCTCGATATCGGCGACGCCGGATCGTCGAGGAAGAGGACCGGCATCCTGAAAGCCCTCGTCGAGATGGCCGAGAATCTCGGGGAAATAGTGGCCTCGGTCCAGGAGGCGGCCCGCCAGGTAGCGGCCGGCAGCGAGCAGATCAGCTCGGCGGCCCAGGTTATGAGCCAGGGCGCTACCGAGCAGGCCGCGAGCGGCGAGGAGGTCTCGGCCTCGGTAGAGGAGATGTCGTCGATCATCAAGCAGAACGCCGACAACGCTCACTCGACCGAGGCGACCGCTACCAAGTCGGCCGGGGACGCCGAGGCGGGGGCCGCCTCGGTGGCTACGGCGGTTTCCGCCATGAAGGAGATCAGCGCCAAGATCGGCATAATCGACGAGATCGCCCGCCAGACCAATCTCCTCGCCCTCAACGCCGCGATAGAGGCGGCGAGGGCCGGGGAGGTCGGGAAAGGCTTCGCGGTCGTCGCCAGCGAGGTACGCAAGCTCGCCGAGCGGAGCCAAGGCTCCGCCGCGGATATACTCGAGCTATCGGGACGTTCCCTCTCCGTAGCGGAGGGCGCCGGCGCCAAAATAGGCGAGACCGTACCGGGAATACGCCGCACGGCGGAGCTCGTCCAGGAGATCAGCGCTTCCTGCAGGGAGCAGAGCGCGGGGGTCGATCAGATCGCTAAGGCCCTCACGCAGCTCGATACGGTCATCCAGCAGAACGCCAGCTCGAGCGAGGAGCTCGCGAGCACCGCCGAGGAGCTCGCGTCCCAGGCGGAGATGCTCTCGGAGACCGTATCGTACTTCAAGACCAGGAAGACCGCCTCCGGGCGGGCCGGCGAGTCGATGGCCGGCGAATACGCGCAGGAGGCGCGAGCACGCCTCGAGGAAGTTTCGCCGGGGAGGTCCGCGGTTCCCTCGCTCGATAGGGCGGGCTGACGGCGTCGGGGCGAGAATATGCCTGCGACGATATTCCTCGCGGGGGCGATAGTGCTCCAGATCATCGCGGCGGCCTTGGCCTTCAGGCTAGTCCGCGTCACGGGACGGCTCTCGGCCTGGGTGCTCATCTCGATCGCCCTCGTACTCATGGCCGTCCGCCGAATAATCCCCTTCGTCCGCGCCTTGGCGGGGGACGGCTCGATCTCGGTCGACCCGATAAACGAGTTCATCGGGCTCGTCCTCTCGGGCTTCATGGCGGCCGGGATCGCGATGATCGGCCCTATATTCGCCAAGATATTCCAGGCGGAGAAGGAGCTCAAGGAAAGCGAGAGGCGATTCCGGAGCTATTTCGAGCTCCCCCTCATCGGCGTGGCCATCGCGTCGGAGGACAAGCGATGGGTGACGGTCAACGACCGCCTCTGCGAGATGCTCGGGTTCTCCGGGCAAGAGCTCTCATCGATGTCGATGGGCGAGCTGACCTTCCTCGAGGATGCGGCCAGGGAGTCCGCCATGGATCGCGACATGTCCGAGGGAAACGCCGAAGGCTACTCCTTGGACAAGCGGTTCATCCGGAAGGACGGGACGGCGATATGGACGAGCCAGGCCGTCCGCTGCGTCAGGGGGCCGGAAGGCGCAGTCAACTACTTCGTCGTGATCCTGCAGGACATAACCGAGAGGAAGAGCGCGGAGGATGGCCTGCGCCACTCGGTCGGCGAGAAGGAAGCCCTCCTCAGGGAGCTCTACCACCGGACGAAGAACAATATGCAGATGATCTGCTCCTTGCTTCACCTCGAGTCCTCGCAATGCAAGGATCCGAAGCTCACGGAGGAATTCCAGGTGATCGAGAATAGGATCGCGTCGATGTCCCTGGTACACGAGATGCTCTACTCTTCGCGCGACCTTTCGAAGATAGACCTCTGCGACTATATCGGGGATCTTTCCCGCCTCTTGCTGCAGAGCTACGAGGCCGCATCCCCGAAGGTGGCCGTCGACCTAGACCTCGAGCACCTGCGTGTCGCCCTCGATACGGCCATTCCCGTCGGTCTGATCCTGAACGAGCTCATCACCAACAGCCTGAAGTACGCGTTCCCCGACGGCAGGAAGGGGCATATCCGGATTCGCGGCGCGAGCGCGGGCGGGAACCGGGTCGAGCTCCAGGTCGCCGACGACGGGATAGGCGTCGCGACCGGCTTCGATTTCCACGGTTCCCCCGGCTTGGGATTGCAGACTATCTTCGCCCTCGCAGAGCAGATCGAGGGGGAGGTCCGCTTCGCCTCCGGCTCCGGTGTGGACTGCCGAATCACGTTCGGCAACGCCCTCGCCGCCGAGCGGATATGAGGCAGTCGGCCGCGCTCCCCTACTCGGATGCCTTGGCAAAGTACTCAGGCCGCTTTTCGCAAAATATCTCGCTCTTCCTGGTCCGCTTCAGCTTGTTTTTCAGGCGCACAACAGCGTCGCGCAGCCCATCCATTGTCTCCGTGGTTTTGCTCGACCGGGATCGACCATGCCCATCGCGGAGCCACGTGTAGATCGACTTGCTCGATACGACGAGCCGGCTGGCAACTTCCGCAACCGGATGGCCTCCTTCGACGACCTGCTTAACCGCTTCCCGCTTGAACTCGTCCGAATAAACTGCGACTCCCACGACTGCCTCCCTTGGCTACAATTGTAGCAGAGAAGTGTCTACGGATTTTGGGGAAGTCCAGTGCTTCGCAGGGTCCGCTGGCGTTTTCTTGATCGGGTCGGACAGGAGGTCCTCTTAATAGCTACGGTGCTGAACTACAAGCGCTTGGCAGCGTAGGGGGCCAGGGCATGAGGCTCAGGGTGCGCGTTGAAAGGGACAATTATTCCCGTGGAGAATTTCCCTCAGGGCATGCCCAGGAACCACGCATCCCTAACAGGAAATGTAAATAGCGCCATTTCCATTGGAAATGAGCGCGATATGACTGTTTGTCAGCAGTCTGCTAAATCATCCGGCAGTATTCCTTATGGAAAACCGCAATTGTGCTCAAGAAAAGATACTACTAGAAAAACTGATTCATGATTAGGTAAAATTTCTGTGGCAAAAATATATTATCACTTCTATTTTGAGACCTCGATGGACTGCGCGAGATCGGTGTGCGGTGCCTGAGCGGCGAATCGGACTTCGAAGAGCGGGTCGGGCGGCGCGGACGTGGTTGCAAGGCAGACGGGCGGTTATAACTTTTACTATCACTTCACTCCCTTCCCCGCGTGGGTGGCGTATTGCGCGCTGAGGTGCTCGTAGTCGCCGGCCGCCGAGCCGATGACGCAGCCGACGCGGGCCGTGTCGTAGACCGACAGGTCCGCGCCGGAGTCCTTGACCGCCATCAGCGCCGCGGCCGAGGCCATCTGGGAGAAGCGGGCCATGCGCTTGGCCCGCTTCTTGTCGAGGTAGGCCTCGGGGGCGAAGTCCAGGGCCTCGCAGGCGATGCGGCTGCCATAGCCCGCAGGGTCGAAGGCCGTGATGGCCGCGGCCCCCGACTTGCCCGCGACGAGGTTGGCCCAGAAGCTGTCCACGGAGCAGCCGAGGCTGGATATGACACCGATGCCGGTTATGACGATTCTCATAGCCCATCATCGCCCGCCCCGCGCGGCGAGGTCAATGCGCCTGCCGCTCCTTCGCGCCCAGGTAAAGGAAGGCGCGGTCCCGCTTGGCCAGGAGCCTGATGATGGCGGGCACTATCACGAGGGCGCCGACCGCGGTCGTGACCATGCAGACGGCGGTGAGGACGCCGAACTGGACGAGGGGTATGAACCTCGAGACGACCATGACGAGGAAGCCGCCGACGATCACGAACATGTTGTACAGGATCGCCCGGCCCTTGTGCATGATGCTGCGCTCGAGGGCGAGGTTGATGTTCCCGTCCTTCCTCAGCTCGGTGCGGAACCAGGTGATGAAGTGGATCGAGTAGTCGACGCCTATGCCGATCGCGACCGTCGAGACCATGGCCGTCCCCGCGTTGAGCGGTATCTTGAAGTAGCCCAGGATGCCGAAGTCGATGAGGAGGGTGATGAAGATCGGCACCAGGGCGATGAGGCTCATCCAGAGGTCCCTGAGGACGAAGAGGAGGAGGACCAGGACGACCGCCAGGCAGATGTAGATGCTCTTGATGGTGCCCTCGACGAGGAGGGTGTTCGCTACGTAGTAGAGGTGGGCCGCGCCCGTGATCCTCACCTGGAGGTGGTTCTCCGCGAGGAAGTCCGCGCCGAAGTAGGAGACGCAGTACTTGCGGACGCTCTCGATGTCTTCGCTCGAGCCGCGCTTCATGTTGATGCTGACGCGCAGCTTGTCGCGGTTGGCCGAGAGCAGGCTCTTCGGGTCGCCGGTGAAGATGAGGAGGTACTGGCTGATGAGGTTCTTGTCCCGCGGGATCGCGTAGAACTCGGGCGAGCCCCCGTTCATCTCCTGGTTCATCTTCTTGAGGATGTCGTTGAAGGAGAGGACCTTCCTGACGAAGGGATACTTCGCCTTGATGTCGGTTGCGAAGGCGTCGACCTTGCAGAGGACGGCCGGCGTCGCGATGTCCACGCTCTCGCCCTCGGCCTGGGCGCCGGAGGCTTCCCGCTTCGATGGATCGCTCAAGTCCGAGTCGAGGACCACGTTGAGGACCTGCGTGCCCGCGAGCTTGTCGTTGAGCGCGTCGTCCGAGATCCTGACCGCCTCGGTCTTCTTGAAGAGGGCGACATTGTTGAGCTCGGTCTTCACGAGGAAGAAGCCGAAGAAGAAGCCGACCGCGAGGAGGACCGAAGCTACGATTACCGCGGGCGAGGCCTTCCTGTTCACCCTCACGAAGGCCTCGAGGATGCGCCCGACCCAGCCCTTGGCCGCGACGCCTTCCTCGCAATCGTCCTCGCAGAAGGCCGTCTTGGGCTTGCGCGACACGAGGATGACGGCCGGCAGCACGTAGAGCGCGCCGACGATGCCGACGAGATCGCCCCAGGCGGTCAGCACGCCGAAGTTCTTGATCGGGACGAAGGCCGAGGACACGAGCGAGCCGAAGCCCACCATGACGGTGAGGCCCGACAGGGTGATCGCGAGGCCGACGTTCTTCATGTTGCCGTCGAGGATGGCGAGCTTGTCTGCGCGGGGATCCTGGAGGTAGTGGTTCATCTGGTGGATGCCGTAGGCCGAGACGATCGCCACGAGGAGGACCGGCATGGCGGTGCCGACGACGGTCACGGGTATGCCGAGGTAACCCATCGCGCCCGAGGCCCAGACGACGGCCATTAGGATGATGGCCGCGGGATAGGCGACGCCCTGGACGCTGCGGAAGCAGAGGAAGAGGATGCCGAGGACGACGATGACGACGAGGGGCATCAGGAGGCTGATGTCCTGCACCATGTAGCGCGAGATCATCTCCTCGATCACCGGCTCGCCGTCGAGGTAGGTCTTGAATGCGGGGTCGGCCTTGGCCTTCAGCGTCTCGGTGAGGGCGCGGTTGAGCGCTCCCTTGATGTCGATGTCGTGGGTGTTAAGCGACACGAGCACGGTCGCGAGCTTGCCGTCCTCGGAGACGAGGGCGTCCTTGTAGATGTCCCAGCTCCGCACGCGCTCCTTCAGCCCTGCCCCGGTGGCCGGGCCGATGGCCTCGTCCTCGGCGAGGAGCTTCTTCACGACGAGGGAGTCGTCCTCGTAGGCCAGGTAGTCGGCGCTGACGATGCTCTCGGTCTTGGCGATCGGGCTTTCGAAGGCGCTGTAGAGCTTCTTCGCGCCGACCTTGGCGGCCCCCTTCGCGACCTTGGCCGCGAAGGGCGCGTCCCAGCCGAAGGACTGGGCGAGCTTTTCGGGCGAGGCGACGAGGGGCGCGAGGGTCTCTTCGTAATTGAGCTCGTTGATGCCGACGCCGCGAAGGGCCTCGACGATCTTGGCGCCTTCCTCGGGAGAGAGGCGCAGGAGCTTGGCCACGTCCTGACCGGGAAGGCTCCGGTCGAGGGAGGCGATGGCCGCCTCGATGGACCTGAGGTAGCCGAGGGTAGCCTCCGAGTAGGCGTCGTCGGAGGCGACGCCGACGAAGATCATGTCGCTCGCGCCGAAGCGGTTCTCGTCCTCGTAGTAATCGTGCACTGTGAGGTCGACGCTGGTGCTCGGCAGCATCGTCTTGATGTTGTTGTCGAACTTGAGCTTCGGGACACCGAAGGCGAAGAAGGCGGTGGCGGCTATCGCCGCGATTACGATGGGCCAGGGCTTGCGAAAGGCCTTGGCGCTCCAGCCGAGGAATCGTTCGAGCATGGGTTTCTCCGTTGCGAAAAGGATGCGCCCCGCCGGCTCCCGCACGAGGCCGAAAGCCTCGCGCGGTGGGCAGGGCGCTAGTTCATCCGCTTATTTCTTGAGATCGCAGTTCCACTTGTACAGGACCTTGAGGTAGACGTTGTTGGAGGGGGTGTAGACCCCGATCTTGTCCCCGGTCGTATCGAGGCTGACGCCCTTGCCCTCGAGCTTATGCCACGAATAGGCCAGGTCGGCGCCGAGCTTGATATGGAAGGAGTCGACCGGCATGATGTCGATCTCGGGATTGAGGGCGAGGCTGCCGTAGCGGGTCGCGATGGTATCGTCGTAGAGGAAGGGCATCTCGAAGACGGCCGTGACCTGCGGCGTGACGAGGCCGTCGGCGAGCTCGGCCTTGAGGTTGACCGTCGCGCCCTGCAGGAGGCCCTCGGTATCGAGGCCGAGGCTCTCTACGATGGCCCTGCGGTAGACCTCGTCCACGTCGGCGATCTTGTTGGCGGCGAGGTCGGTGTAGAAGGAGTCGTCGTAGCCGGGGATCCATGTCCCGATGTATTGCACATTGAGGTAGCCGACGTCGTTCGGGCCGAAGCTCATGTCGGCGCCGAGGACGTAGTCGAGCTTGGAACGGCGGTACCCGTAATCGGAGGAGGAGCCGTCGTTCTTCGTCATGCTGTAGGCGGCCTCGGTCCAGAGCCCGAATGCGCCCAGGGTCGTCTTGGCGTCGATGCCGAGGCGGTGGATCCTCTCGCGCTCGAGGGTCACCGAAGTGTTGACGGCGGCGCTCGTCGCGGCGGTCGGCGTCACGGAGGTGGCGAAGACGGGCGTGTAGAAGGGATCGATGTCGTAGAGATAGCTCAGGGAGGCGTCGATGGCCGAGGAGCGGAGGCTGAGCTTGCCGCCCGCGATCGAGTTATTCGGCGCGAGGGCCAGTGCCTCGTTCGCGGCCGGCGCGGCCGAGGCGGTGACCGCGAAGGGGACGCCGTATTTCGCGGAGTACAGGGCCGAGAGCCTGGGGCTCAGCTGGCTCGCGATCAGCGCGGCATTGCGGTCGGCCTCGGCCTTGAAGTCGACGGGGTACAGGGAGTTCTGGGCCGAGGGGAGGAAGACGGCCTCGAGGGAGAGGGAGTCCGTAGGGTACCAGACCGCGTCGGCCGCGAGGACGGGGACCTTGTCTGCGTTCACGCCGACGGTATAGTCGCGGGGATTGAGGTTGTCCGTGGGGTTTCGCTTGTCGGCGAGGCCCCAGGAGAAGACCTGGTAGCCCGCGGAGAGCTTGAGTCCGGCGGGGCTCCAGCTCACGTAGTTTTCAAGGGGGCGCGCCCTTAGCAGCTCCGTCCAGGAGCCTCGCTCGCCGGCGGCGTCGGCCGCGAGGGGACGCAGCGCGGCGCTCCAGTTCGAGACGAGCTTCACGTCCCCGTCCTGGATCTTGAGATCGAACTCGTTCGCGAAATAGGGAGTCTTCATCTCGCCCGCGTAGTCGAGGGAATCCGGATAAGCCGGGGCGCGATAGCCGAACTCGTGGCTGCCCGCGAGGCCGAGGGCGAAGCCCTCCTCCTGTGCGACGGAGGGAAAAGCGACGGCGAGGCCCAGCGCCGCGACGAGCAGCGCCTTAATAGTGAGTTTCATATGCCTGTCCTTTCTGGCTATTTCTCGAGGTTCTTCTCGGAGAAGAGCTCGGCCTTGACGCCTGAGTCGACCTGGACCTCGGACATCTCGAGGATGGTCTTGGTGCCGCTCTTGTTGCTCGTGACCTGGGTCTTCGTCGGGATGAGGTGTCCCTTGACGCTCTCGACCTTGACGAAGAGGAAGGTCTTGAGGAGGGCGCCGTCCTTCTTGTCGTAGCACTCGAGCTTGTAGACGAAGTGGTCGGCCTGGTTAACGTAGGCGATCGTGCGGGCGTAGGGGCTGGCGGCGGCCTTGGGCTTCATCTCGATCTTGTCGAACTTCATCCCCGCGAAGGCGGGGTCGTCGATGGAGAGATCCCCGGCGATGAAGGCGTAGCTGTTGTCGTCGAAGGCCTTGTCCTCGAGGTCGTAGAAGTAGAAATCGGAGTTGACGAAGGCCGCGTCCTTGCCGGAAGAGGAGATCTTGCGGGTCTTCTTGAGGGCGGGCAGGTAGAGCCGCTGGTCGGCGTCGGCGCCCTTGTGCGCGATGGTCAGGAATTTCGTGCCAGCGACGTCCGCGGGGGAGGAGAAGAGGATGTACGCGTCCTTGCCCTCTCCCGTCTGCCGATAGTTGATCTCGAGCTGGCGGGTCTTCTTGCTCCCCGCCTTGTCGATGAGGGTCATCGTAGCCTTCGCTTTCGTGTCGGCGGCCTTCGGTAAGCCGTAGTAGGCCTGCGCGATCTCATCACCCCTGGCGTCCGCGAAGGCCGTTGCGGCCAGGGCGATGCAGAGTCCGGCGATAACCTGTCTTTTCATTCAAGAACCTCCCTAAGAATTCTATACGCAGGTCGCGAAGCGACCCATGCGATCAGCTTACTCGCAGCCACGCCCGTAGGGCGTTATGCGACCACGGAGTCGAACAGCCTCAAGGAGAGGGGACCCATGATCGCCTTTAGGCCTTCCTTATCGTTCCAGTCCCTTCCCACGAGGAAGAGCAGCATCCTGCCTATCATCAATTCGAGCAGGAGTTTCGCGTCCTCGCGGAGGTCGTCCGCATCCGGCCTGTAGGGACCGATGATCGCGGTCAGGCGGTCCACGCACCACTCGAAGTAGCGGCCGTACTTGAAGAATATGTCTTTGAACATCCGGCCCTGCACGTTCTCGAAGGCGCCGAAGATGAGGTCCTTGAGCGCGAAGGATTCGTCGACCATGTCCTCGAAGAAGCGCTTGATCTTCACCTCGACGGGCAGAGAGGAATCGTCGAAGAAGGCTAGATTGTCTTTCTCGATGCGGGCTATTCGCTCCTCGATGATCGCGAGGACGATATCGTCCTTGCTCTTGAAGTAGAGGTAGATCGTTCCCTTGCCGAGACCGCAGGCCTTGGCGATGTCGGAGACGGAGGTCTTGGCGAAGGAGATCCTCGAGAATAAGGCCTGTGCCTCGTTTCGAATGAGGTCAGTATGCATGACCATTACCTCCATCAGTATGACCGCTTTCTATTTTGGTCATCGACAAGAAGTAATCTATCAATATGTTAGGCGTAATCCAATAGGAATTGGGGGGAAATATGAGAAAGTTACGGTTTGACAGAATATTCCGCAAACGTTGCAACCTTTTTCAGGCTGCTAGGTGAAATTTAGTTAGTGTGACGAATCTTGGTATCCGATGAAGTCAAAGATTACTCTATGAATAAACAGAGCACTCGACTGGCAGGCCCCTGGTCACGGGCATGGTTTCGAGCCATCGCGACGGTAGTCGCGCAGACATTTGGAGAATATGCGACCTGGCATCCACACTGGCATACAATCGTGCTGGAGGGCGGTTTCGACAGCCATGACCGCTTTTTCTTCATCCCGATCGGAGCCAGCGAAGCACTCCAGGAACTTTGGCGACGGCGGGTAATCGGGTTCTTCCTGAAACAGGGGATTCTCAATGAGGCATTGGCCGAGTCCATGCTCGGCTGAGTACACTCGGGCTTCTCCGTGGAAGCGGGGACGCGGGTCTACGACGACGACGCCCGGCAGTCCCTTTCCAAGTACATTGTCCGCGCCCCGGTCGGCTTGGAGAAACTGACTTGGGACCGGGACGAGGACACTCTGTCCTGGAAGGCACCCGAGAACGGCCACTGGAAGGGCGAAGTCCGACATTTCGACAGCCTTGACTTCATTGCCCACGTCACCCTCCACATCCCGCCCAAGGGGAAGCACCTAGTCAGGCGCTAGGGAAGATGGTCGTGATACGGCCTTTGGCCGTTTGCCGAGTGGAATGGATTGTAGAGCCCGCTATCGCGGGCGACGTCATCGTGGTTATCCAGAGCCCGGTGGAGATCAGGGACATCATCGCCTGTCTTGCAGGGAAGGGGAGGGGGCCGCCTCGGTAGGTGAAATCCAGTTCACTATCCCGGCTCCCTGCCGCGGGAATGCTCGGCTCTGGTTCAGCTAACATGCCCAGGATGGCGCGGTTGACGGCCAGAATCTCAGGGAGTAGCCAGTCTGCGACTGGCACGTGAGGGCTTGGAGAACGAAGTTGATGGGAGGAATCGGGCATTTTTACGACCTCGATGGGCTGCGCGAGATCGGTGTGCGGTGCCCGAGCGGCGAATCGGACTTCGAAGAGCGGTTCGGGCGGCGCGGACGTAGTGGCAAGGCAGACGGGCGGCTATTACTTTTACGATCACTAGCTTGACAAGCGCTCCGGCCGAACCGATGATGTTACAAATCATTCGCCCCAGCCGCCCCGGGCGGCCGAGTCGAGCAGCATCGCCAAGCACCCCAGGGCAATTAAAAAGCATGGAGGGAACCCGCAATGAAGCGCCGCCTCGCCCTGTGTCTCCTCGCCATCGCATCCAGCCTCGCGGCCCTGCATGCCGCTCCCAAGGTCGCAGTAGGCGACTTCAAGGTCACCAGCGACGACCCCAAGCTCAAGTACGTCGGCAAAGGCCTGTCCGAGATGTTCTCGACCCAGCTGGAGCTGTCCAAGGCGGTCACCCTGGTCGATCGCTCCCGGCGCGAGGCCCTGCTGGGCGAGCTGGAGTTCGCACTCAGCGGGGCGGCCGACGAGCAGAGCGCGGCCCAGGCGGGCAAGCTGCTCTCGGTCAAGTACCTTTTCTTCGGCGAGATCGTCGACATGGCCGGGACCATCTTGGTCAATCTCAGCATGGTCGATGTCGAGACCGGCGAGGTCGCCTGGGGCGACAAGGCCCTGGGCAAGCTCTCCGACTACGATGCGATCACGCGCAAGCTGGCCGCCTCAGCCCTGCGCGGCATCGGGGCCGGGACGGCGGCGGTCGCGGTAGCGGCGCCCCCGCCCAAGGCTTAGCTATCGGCGGTGAGCGAGGAGAGGAAGGTCGAGGCGATAGTCGCCTTCTCCGGCGCAGTCGAGGCCGTCGACAAGAAGGACACGTCGGCCGCGAAGAGGCAGATCGCCGTCGCCAAGGCCATCGACCCCGCCAACGCGGCCGTCGCGGCTTACGCGGCCAAGCTGGCGGGCGGCAGCCCACGCTTCCTCATCGAACTCGAGAAGCAGGCCCCGACCTACAACCCCGCCAGCCTTGGCTTCCTCGAGAAGGGCGCGGCCTACTTCTGGATGAGCATGTCCGCCCCTAACGAGACGGGGTTCCAGGGAGGCTTCCCCACCAACGACAGCCGCTACGAGGTGAAGGAAACCCAGAGTGCGCAGCACCCCGGGCTCCTCTTGCCTCTCGGGGACAAGGCGGGCCTGATGGTGGACCTCACCTTCAGCCAGTACCTGAACTTCCTCCAGGACGCGTCCGGATCGCACACGCCGCTCATTTCGGGGGAGAGCCGGGGCGGCCCCAACCTCGACTTCTGGCTATTCGGGGGCACCGTCGGCTACGGCAGGCGACTGGCGGACAGCCTCTCCTTCGGGGCTGCCTGCAACATCGCCGTACTCTCCGGCGACTCTTCGAGCTCGACCACGGTCTTCGGCTACGACTATATGAAAGCCCGGGGATTCTGCCCCGGGGCCACCCTCGGCCTCGCCTACAAATCGCCTTCCGGAGCACTCACCGCCGACGCCCAGCTCGTCTGGTCCAGCGAGCCCGAGCTCTACTATGACCCGCCTCCCAAGCCTGCGGTCACGGGGAGCCTGGTCAAGGGCAAGGTCCCCCTCCTCGGCTCCCTGGGCGCGACGGTGGGTCTCCTCGACAAGAGGATCTTCCTCAGCGGCAAGGTCATCGGCGAGTACTACATCGACGAGCGCTCGGGCTACACCCTCCGCGCCATACCCGGCCTCGAGGTCTGGCCCCTCCGCGCCCTCGCACTGCGCGGGGCCTACGAGTACTCGATGCTCGACATCGACGGCGCGACCGACTCGGGCTCGGGCTACATGGCCGGCGCCAGCCTCGTGCTCGGGGCCTTCGATCTCAACTTCAACTGGATCAACCGACTGAGGCCCAACCGCATCCTGCCAGGCACGGACCGTCACACCAACAGCTTCATGGTCGGCCTGGTCTGGAGCGGCCTGAGGTCGCGCTAGCCCCTAGCGCGTCACCTTCTCCCTGAGGTACAGGCCCAGGGCGAGGCCGATGCAGAAGCAGCCGACGAGGTTGACGACGTGGGTGCCCCAGGGGAAGGCGTCGCCGAGCCAGCGGCAGCCGGCGCCTACCCGCCGCCCAAGAAGATATAGAGAAGGTCGATCATGGCGGGCCCGAGCATAGCCTCCGGCACTGAAAAACGCCGGCAGGCCTCGCGCGGCTCAAGCTATCCATCGCCCTCCGCTGTGGTTGATATATTGAGGTCATGGACAAACGCGATCTCGGCATACTGTCGACGGGTTCCCCTATTTTATGCCCGCTAACGCGGGCGCGATGTCGCGGGTGACGATTATGCCGCCCATTCCTCCCATGCCGCCGCCGCCAATGGGGGGGGCTTGGGCTAACGCTCCGCTCGGCGAGCCTCGCTCCGCTAGACTTCGTTCGGGGAGGTCGATGATGGCGCACTCGGTGGTGAGCAGGAGGGCCGCGACGGAGGCGGCGTTCTGCAGCGCGGAGCGCGTGACCTTGGCCGGGTCGATGATGCCGGACTTGACCATGTCGACCCACTCCATCTTGGCGGCTTAGCTCGCTTTGCTCGCTGTACCGCAAGGAATGGATTGTATGCCCGCTATCGAGGGGGACGGGATCGAAGCCGATGCTGCGCTCGCGATAGCGAGCACGAACATCATTTCCACTCGGTAAGCGCGCTTGCGCGCATGCCCTTCTTCTCGTTGACTACGAGGCATCGGGGAAAAGGTTCATCGAGAAGACCAGGAACAAGGAAGGCTACCTCGCGACGAAGAGCGATTGGAGATCGATCTATTGCGTCGGTTTTTCGCACGGAGGCGAGCCCGTCGCGCTGACCGAGTGGGGAGGGATCGCCTTCTCGAGCATCCGGGGCGACGAGTGGGGATACAACGGCGCCGTCGAGACGACCGATGAATTCCTGAATAGGTTCAAGGAGATGGTCCACGCGATACGGACGGCTGGGTTCTTCGTAGGTCATTGCTATACGCAATTGACCGATGTCCAGCAGGAAGTCAACGGACTGCTCACCGCCGATCGCGAGCTGAAGGTGGATCCGAGCGAGATCAAGAGGATCCTCGAGTCTCGGTAATGATGCCGGCGCCCCTACCCCTAAGCCTCGTCGAGGGGGGCGCTGGCGGGTATGGCGGCCAGGAGCTCGGACAGGGCGCGGAGCGTCGCCCGCGCCATATCGACCGACTTCATGAGGGCGGCCTGCTCCGTCGCCAGGGACTTGCCGTTGGCGGCCAGGACGGGCTCGGGGGCGCGGAGGTCGAGCGCGAGCTTGGCAAGGCTCGAGTGCAGGGCGACGGCCGCGGAGAGCGCGTCGGCGAGGACCTTCTCGGCGAGCTCGTCCACCGCGAAGGCCGCCTTCTGCGCCCGTCGCTTGAGGATCGGGTCGAGAGAGTTTTCCTTCAGGTACTTTAGTGCGACGGGCAGGGGCGAGTGGTCGGGGGAGAGGAGGCTGTGCTCGAACTCGGCGAGGCTCCTGATGGCCTCGACGAGGGAGGAAAAGGCCGTGCCGAGGCTCTCCTCGAAGCGGGCGTCGGCGCAGGCGAGCTTGGTGAGGAGCTCCGCGACGGGGATGCGCACGAGGTTCTCCCAGCGCGTGCGGGCGAAGGTCTTGAGCGCGGCGAGCGAGTAGACGCGGCGGAAGCCGCCCAAGCCCCGGGACACGAACAGCCTCGAGCGCTCCTCGTCGTAGAGCTCCACCTCGAAGAGCCGCATCTCGCCGAAGAGCTTCCGGCGCGCGGCCGCGAGGCGACCCTTGGCCTGAGCTTCGGCGAGCTCGAGGCGGCGCTTCTTGTATTCGGCCACGAGACCGTCGACTATCGCCTTGCGGAAATCCGGCTCTTCCTTCCAGGCCTTGAGCTTGAGCTCGGGATCCTCCGCCTGAGCGCGCAGGACGGCGGCGAGCCGATCCGCGGCGAGAGGGCTCTCGAGCAGGGCCGCGATCCCCTTGAAGCCCAGGTGGACCGCCTTGAGGTCGGCGCGGCTCGCCCCCTGCGAGGAGGCTAGCTCGACGAGGGCCAGCTCGGCGGTATCGTCGCAGTCGAAGCCCTCGAGGAGGAAGCGCAGGTCGTCGATATCCCGCGAGACCTCTCGCGCGTCGGCCGCGCGCCAATGCTTGTCCCCCTTCCGGACCTTCGCGAGCGCGCGCTCGAAGTCGTAGCGGCAGAGGGCGGCCAGGCGGACGAGCCGCCGCCATTCGTGGAGCGCGACGAGGCTCCGCGGCGTCTTGAAGGCCTCGAGCCTGGCGGCGAAGACGGCGTCTAGCGCCGCGCCTCGCTCGTCGCCCTTGGCGGCCGCCTCCGCGCGCACCGACTCGAGCGCGAAGGACTCGAGCTTGAGGCCGCGCTCCTCGAGGGCCCGCTCGACAAGCTCTTCCTGCGTCCGCAGCCTGAAGAGCTTGTCGTCCATGCGCGACAGGTAGCGGGCGATCTTGGCGCAGTGCGACGGGAGCTGGGACAGCAGCTTCCCGAAGGCGGGGGATACCTCGTTCGACCACGGCGAGTACCAGGAGGGACCGTAGAGGGCGATATCCTCGGCGAGGAGGCGGAGGGCGCCGCCGGGGCCTTTCTTCCTGAAGATCCGCGCGGCGAGGACCGAGAAGCGCCGCCGGAAGTACTCTTTCGCGTTCACCGCTGGGATTGTAGCGGCTGGGCCCGCAGTCATCAATCCCGGGGGCGCCTAGGGTCGATGCGCGGAAGATCGCGCCGATGCCGCCGGGGAAGATGCCAAATAATTCATGAGGGGGAGCACGGCCGCTAATCCGGCGCGATGCGCGCTGTCGATCTCGCTGCTCCCCCTGCCTGCGCCCTCCTCGGCGCCGGAGCGCCTGCGGTGGGCTCCGGCACCCCCACACCTTAGCAGACTGAGCTATGTCGCCTAGGCGAGAATCTTAGTGAGATCAATCGCCTTCGAATCGTAGCGCTTGACTTGGCATTCGGGCTTGCAGCTCCCATCGACCTGGTACGGCGCTTTGAACATAAGTCCTGCTCCGGCGAAGTACATCTGCGGCATCGCAGGACTAACTGCCGGTTCGTCGAGCGCGTACCCGAGGAACTGGATCACTTCGTGCGCCGCGCAGCTCATGCTGAAGCAGAACACGTTCTCTCGCGCGTCGTACTCCTTCTTCAGCTCCGGGGCTCCGTTGATATACTTCGGGTCGTCGATCAGCCCGTCGCGCTCAAGGCCGACCTTGCTGTACTCGTATCCGCCGATGCACTGCAGACAGGGCCTTCCAGGCGCAGCGAGGTGAATGCGCCAGGAGATGTCCAAAGAAGGCTTCGTGCTGTCGGGTATGCAGATGTGGATGCCGCCGTCTATCACGGGGATCAGGTGCGAATAGGCGAGATAGTCGAGGATGTATCGCGGAAGATGGCGGTCGACGCAGGAGAAGACGAAATCGCAATCCAGAAGGGCTCGCAACGCGCGCTCGTCTTGGAGCTTCATACGGAGAGCTTTAATTTGAGGATCATCCCCTGTCGCGGCCCGTCGGATAGTGCGTTTCGAGATACGTACCTTGGGCGTGCGGAGAAGGACATCGATTCTGCTTGCGCCCGTAGTTCGATCGAGATTCCGTTCCTCCAGCGTATCATCGTCGACGAGGATGAAATCCCGTATGCCCATCCTCGCGAGGCTTTCGGAGACCATACTCCCGACGCTTCCGAGGCCGACGATACCGACGCGGAACGATTCGAGCTGCGCTTGCTTCTTCTCACCCCAGACCGATAGGGTCGCGATGCGGTTATTCGCGTCGCCAATTTCGGGGGCCGTACCAGGCCTATGGAATTGCATGAACCACTTGCCGACTACCTTTATTCGATCGACATCCCGTTTTTTGGCTTTATTGCCTTCCATGTCCCAGAAACGCCCTGAAAGTTGACCATCGGACCCCACTGTCAGCCCAACCAGGGGAAGCTCCCTTGCGGCGCAGACTACAGGAGCAAGGTACTGGCTCTCGGTTCGAGCATCGTCCCGGCTTAGTCCTTGCCAGCCTGGACTGAAATGGTTGTGAACAATGCCTATCCCGCAGCCCTGCGGAGCAGCGGCAAGCACGCGCATGAGGTATGAGTCGGTGAAGGACACATTGCCGGTCTCAATCAGCTCGCTCTCCGCGGGCACTAGCATCGCAGGATCGACGATAGCCGTGTAGCGATCGTCGCCGATGCTCGGGCGCCAGTAGAAGAGGCGCAGCTGTTCCTGCCCTCGTCTTTCACCGAGGGCCACTATCTTCTCGTAGGCGTCGCCATTGAGGGCGACGCCCAATCGCTTGGGCGTCGTCTTTTTTCTCATATAGTCGCCTGGGTGAGCGCGGTCAGTATCCAGGACCAGACCTCCTCGGCGGAGAGCGGTAGCTTTGGCCATTGACGGCTCCAGTACTGCCACTCCGAAGTGATCTGCCCTGCCTGGGTGCCGTTCGTTCCCATGGCGACTAAAGCCGGCTTCGTGTGGAAGGCTGGGTGCGGCATGAAGGGCAGGCTGGCATTGCACTGCAGCGCGATGTCGCAGATCTTGCCGGCAAGAGGCCCGGCCAGGATTACGACATCGCGGACGACGAGATAGTCGCCGTTATTGCCCTTCACATAGCCGGTCTTGAAGCCGAGCTTCTCGGCGAAGAAGGCTTCGAGATCCACGATCCCGCCGAGTTCAGAGACGGTGTTGGTTTTTCGTAAGGCTAGAAAGCGTTAGCCATCGTGTAGATGGATCTCGCTCTCCGGAGGCAGCGCCTCGCCCGGCTTGCTCTCCAGTACGAGCGTATAGTCCACGCTTGTGAAGCCCGCGATTCGAAGGATCTCCTCTGCTCGGAGAGCGTGGTCTCGGGTCTCGTGGGTGATGTTGTTGACGACAAAGTGAATAGCATGGCCGTGATCGTGGCCCTTCTCGGATTCATTCTCATGGTCGATCATATTTCGCTCCACAGAAAGGGGTACGGCCTCGTGCGAAACCGCCCAGCGAATCAATAGCGTGGACTCGCGGATCGCCTCCTTCTCGATTTGCGTAGCTGTGGAGCCGTTGACGCAGTACCTGAGCTGAGGTACTTTTTAAGCCACAGAGTGATCGTCGGGCTCCTAGCCCAGTGCCAGAGAGACTTGGCGGTCATCCAACGGACTTCGGGGCGGCAACCTCGGAGTCCGTTACTTTATACCCGTATGGGTACTTCCTTCGCGTAAAATACCTGTACGGGATCAAAACGTCAAGGCTACATAATCAAAATAGTTGACAAGGACGTAGAAATGGCGTATTTTGTCAATAGCGATGGAGGACACATGATCGGAGACAGGATCAAGCGTAAACGGCTGGCCATGGGCTTGTCGCTGCAGGATCTCGCCGATCGGCTCGAAGGGCTTCAGATCAAGCTCAGCCGAGCGGCCTTGTCCAACTATGAGACGAACAAGTCGGCACCGAACGCGAAAACGCTCTGGGGCATCGCCAAGATTCTCAATGCATCGATGGAGTACTTCGTGTCGGAAAACGACACTGCGGTCGTCCTTCAGGGCTATAGGAAAAAAGCGAGCACCACGCAATCCCGTGTCGAGCAGATAAAAGCCTATATCCTCGATGAGGTGGAGAAGAGGGTGGAGCTCGATTCCATCCTCGGCGAAGTTGCGCCTGTCGATGTCCCCAACCAGAGAGAAATCGCGACCATCGACGAAGCGGAGGAAGAGGCCACGCGCCTCCGGAGCCATTGGGGCCTCGGCGACCAACCGATCGCGAGCGTATCCTCGATTCTCGAGGCTAAGGGCTGGTATGTCCTCGACGTTCCGGATGAGCAAGGTTTCGATGGGATGGCGGGATACGTGGAATCAAGCCACCGTCCCTTCGCGGTATCCCGCACTGGCATAGCGATCGATCGGATTCGAATCAATCTGCTGCATGAAGTCGGTCACGCATATCTCGCCATGGAGGATGAAAAAGCAAGTGAGAAAGCAAGTGAGAAAGCGGCGACTCGCTTCGCCGCATCTCTGCTTTTTCCAAAGGATAGGGTGTTCGAGGAGCTGGGGCGAAAGCGCAACTCAGTCACTATCGATGAGCTCCTAGTAGTTAAGAAACGCTATGGGCTGAGCATGCAGGCCATTGCCTATAGGCTTAAGGACCTCGAGGTTATCAGCGAGTCCTATTTCGTGCTGTTGTTCAGATATTTCAGTAGCATGGACTTCAGAAAGGAAGAGCCTGGCTCGAAGGAACTGATGTTCCAGGAGGCGCCCTTGGCTTTCATCGGTAAAGTTCATCGCGCCTACTCGGAGGGCTTGATCACCGAAGGCGATGCGGAACGTTTCCTCCCGGGCTTCCACGCGAGCTCAGAGCCAACGGGAAGGCTTCTGTCCTCAGAGATAAAAAGGATACTGTCTCTTAGCGGCGAGGAACGTGATAACATCCTCGAAGCGGCCGCGTCTGCAGCCGCCAACGTATACGATGACACCGAGGTAAATATCTCAGGATTGGCCGATGACATCGCCGAAAATACCTAAACGTGGTGAGGTCTGGATCGTCGACCTCAACCCCACCCGCGGCGCGGAGATCCAAAAGCAGCGGACAGCCGTAGTCCTGAGTTCCGACGGCCTCGCCAAGCTGCCTCTCCATATCATCGTACCGATCACGGGATGGCAGTCGAGCTTCGCGGCCTCTCCCTGGTTCTACAAGCTATCCCCGACCGCGAAGAACGGCCTCGGCAAGGAGTCGGGGGCCGACGCATTCCAGCTGCGTTCCGTCGATCGTGGGCGTCTGATCGATAAAATCGGCGCGCTCAACGCAGGCCAGCTCGACGAGATCGCGTATCGCGTGGCGCTGTGCATCGGGCTCAAGCCGCTGTAGCGTCGTTGACGGCGCAGAACCCAGGGAGTAGCATATCGA
>JANXYQ010000084.1 GCA_025355995.1 Spirochaetaceae bacterium
CCTGGGAGGGTACAATGGGCCGCCCCCACATAGCACCAAGGCGCGCGGCACCTCGGAACAGATATCCCGGCACATGGAGATGATCCACGAGAGGACGGTGTCCTCATCTCCGAGGTAGACAACGTCAATCTCCAGTCGGACTCCCTGACGAAGCTCAGCGCCCTCGTCGAGAGGACGGTCGAGGAGCTCAAGGATATCTCCGACCTCACGAGGGCGCAGGCGAACACCATAGCCGAGTCCATCGAGAGCTCGAACAAGAATCTCGAGGGCTTCATGGGGGTGGCCGTCAAGATCAGGGAGATCGACGAGAGCGTGCGAGGCATCGGGGATCTCGCGAAGTCGGCTGGCCGCGATTCCTCCTCGATCAACGCGCGGCGCCGGGAGATCGTGGACCTCGGGGGGATCAGCGGCAACGCGGGCGACATCAAGGCCGTCGCCGACCGCTTCGAACTCTCCATCCGCGGCGCGGAGTCCACGCTCCTCGCCCACAACGAGCTCGTGAAGGCGACTATCGCCGTCGACGTCGCCCACCTCGACAAGATCAGCTCGATCAACGCGGCGGACGTGGACTCTCTCAAGGCCGAGATCGGGAAGTTCAAGGCCCGATAGCCGCGCCCGGATTCCGGCCCTATACTCCTGGCATGGCCGCGCGGGAGATCATCGTCAACGACCTCATGCAGACGGGCTACCGCTATTCGCGCGTCGAGGAGCCGGGGCGCGGGTTTCGCTCCGACTTCCGTCCAGAGCTCCGTCCCGACGAGCTCCTCGCCCTCGGAGTGTTCGGCGGGAGGTACATGACCGACTGCGCGTCCGAGTTCCCGGGCGAATGGTTCGAGAAAGCCAAGCTCTGTCACGAGGCCCACCGGCCCGAGCTGAATTACTTCCTCGTCAACGCCTCGAAGCCCCTCTCGTACTGGCGGGAGAGGGGCTGGATCCACCCCGACGACCCGCGCGGCTGGTTCCAATGGTACTGCAGGTATTACATGGGAAGGCGCTGCGACGACGACGACCGGCAGATCCGCCGATGGAAGGCGATGGCCCGCCACGCGGCCCAGCTCCGTGCCCACTGCGAGCCGGGCGATCTCCTCTGCCGGCCGCGGCAGCGCCAGGCACTGCTCCATTGGGCCTATGACTCGAGGAGGATGTAGGCGGCTATTCCAACGCCGCCTCCAGGTAGCTCACGAAGGGCTTCATCGCCTTGAACACCGTCAGGGAATGGGCAACGAGATCCGCATCAGCGACCGCTTCGTCGTTCAATTCATGGACGGCTATGAATTGCTTCATCCTCAGGAGAGCGATGTCCGGATGATCCTTCGCGTAGCCCTGGGGCGCGGCTTTCAGCGACTCGCCCTCGAGGCTGCCGAAATGACGGACGAACTCGGCCTTCTTTAGGATCCCGGTGAGTTGTCCAGCATCCTCGGCCAAGGCCTTCCGGATCTTCCCGAGCTGGGCGGAGGTCGGATCGTAGAGCCCGCCCGCAAGCATGGAGAGGCCATCGGGCTCGAGATGGAAATAATAGCTGCGTCCCGTCGACTTGCGCCCGCCCGAGCCCAGCAGGGCGCTCATGGCGGTCTTGTACGGCGTCTTGTCCTTCGAGAAGCGCAGGTCTCGGTTGATCCGGAACACGCAGTCCTTGACCGCGACGCCGCCCAGGTCGTCGACCTGGCCGAAACGGCTCAAGAGCTCGCCGACGACCGCCTGGAAGGCTGCGCGAGCCGTTTCGTACCGGCCCTTGTTCGCTTGGAACCATTCGCGCTCGTTGTGGTCGCGCAGCTCGCGAAGGAAGGCGAGGACGATGCGAAGGTCGGGCCTGGGTTCCACCGAACGCCCCTCAGAGATCAAGGCTCAGGCTGACCGGGCAGTGATCCGAGCCCAGCACTGAAGGGTGGATATCCGCCGCGGTTACCGTGCCGCGAAGTGAGCCGGAGACCAGGAAATAGTCGATGCGCCATCCCACATTCCGTTCCCTGGCGCCGCCGAAATTGCTCCACCACGTGTATAGGCCGTTGCCCTGCCTGAAGAGCCGCAGCGTGTCGACGAAGCCCGAGTCCAGGAAGGCCTGGAACCCCGCCCTCTCCTCGTCGGTAAAGCCCTTCTTGCCCTTGTTGGCCTTGGGATTCGCCAGGTCGAGCTCCGTATGCGCGACGTTGAGGTCGCCGCAGAAGACCACAGGTTTCTTTTTCTCGAGTTGGAGGCAATAGGCCAAGAAGGCGGGATCCCAGTGCTTGGCCCGAAGGGCGAGCCGGCTCAGGTCTTCCTTGGCGTTGGGCGTGTAGACCGTCACGAGGAAAAACTTCGAATATTCCGCGGTGAGGACTCGGCCTTCGGCGTGAGGATCCCCGTAGCCGTCGTCGGGAAGCTCGAAACGGGCGATGAGCTTGTCGGGCAGGCCGTTGACGATGGCCTGCGGCTCTTCCTTCGTGAACAGAGCAGTGCCCGAATAGCCTTTCTTGACGGCCGAGTACCAGTAGTCCTTGTATTCAGGCAGGTCGACCGCCGCTTCGCCGGGCTGCGCCTTTGTCTCCTGCAGGCAGAGGATGTCCGGATCCTCAGTCTTAATGAGGGGGGCGAGCGCGTCCTTGCGCAGGACGGCCCTGATGCCGTTGACGTTCCAGGAGATGATTTTCATTATTGTAATATACACAAAAGGCAGTAGAAATTCCCAAATAAGCCACATCTCGGCAAACGCCTTATCAGCCTTTCTTCATGGCCTATTTGGCGCCCGCAGGGGCCAGGGCGGTGAGCCTGACGGCGAGGAGCCCGGAGCAGATGTAGATCCCGATGCCGGTTCCATTCCTTGGTTTCCTCGGCGCGGACCGTCGCAGTAGAGGGGATTGAAGCCGACATCTGTCCGCAGTCCGCTGGGCCGAATAGAATGGGGGCGGCCTCAGCCGCCCCCCCGCGAGAATGACGCGGCACCTAAGCCGCTGCCTAAAGCCTCAGGCTCACTGAACCTTCGCGATTATCGAAGACCAATCCGTGACATAGAGGGAGGTACCGTCGTTCGTGATCCCGTAGGGCTGGGCGAGAATGCCGGATTTTTCGACTAGCGTATTTACGGCGTTGGTGGCCAGATCGAGCCTTCGGAGCTTGGTGTTCCCTGCGTCCACGATGTAAAGATAGCCTCCCATGCAGGTGATGCCCGTCGGACCGTTGAAGGTCGCCGCAGCGCCTATGCCGTCGGCGCTGCCGATAGCCGTCGTCTGCCCGGCGAGAGTGGTCACTGCCTGCGTCGCGATCACCACTTGCCGAATCGCGTTGTTGACCGTATCCGCGACATACAAGTTCGTGCCGTCCGTGGCAATGCCGACGGGGCCGCGGAGGAATGCAGCGTGCCCGTCCCGTCGTAGTAACCAGGGGCTTTATTAGTTTGACCTGCGAACGTGGAAACTTGAGAATCTCCGATAATCTCTTTGAGGATCCTGTTGTTCGAGGTGTCGGCGATATAGAGATTCGTGCCGGCCACCGCGATCCCCCTCGGGTTCAGGTAGTTGCCTTGAATGCCGGTTGCCGAAACGTTGTAATTCGGCGGCGTCAAATCCAGTTGCCTGATATTATTGTTCAGGGTATCTGCGATATAGAGGGTACTGTTATATATGGCGATTCCAGACGGCCGCTTGAATCGCGCGCTGGCTCCCGTGGTTTGGAGTGCGCTATAGTTTTCAGAACCATGAAAACCCGCCAAAGTCGCAACAACACCGGTGGCGATGACCATCTTTCGGATCGTGCTGTTTTGAGTATCGGCGATATAGAGATTGATGCCGTCGCAGCTGATCGCGTCGGGAGCGAAGAAGGTGGCGCCAGTGCCCGTCCCATCGGCATAGCCCGACACATAGGCCGGCCCCCCGGCGATCAGGGTCACCGTCCCATTGCTGAGGGTAACCGTGTAGACGTCGATGCTCCCGTCCTCGGCCGTCACGGTATAGATGACCAGGCCCCTGAAATCCGCAGCCGCGCCGCTCGTGGGCAGGACACTCGCGCCTGCGCTCACCGCGATGGTCGGAACCAGGGACTGAAGCGGGCAAAAGAGCCCGGCATTCGCGGAAATAGAGCCGCCGGATATCGCGCAGCTCAGGTCGCCGGCCAGGACGGGGTTGTCCGTGGCCTTGAACGCGAAGGAGGTGATCGAGCAAGCGGAACTGGGAGTGTTCCCGGTTTTATGGCCGTCGTCGGCCGAGCCGGGCGAGGAAGTATCGCAGCCAAAGGAAAATACCGCCGCCGATAGGACTGCCGCGCAGATGCATAGCCACCTGATTCTCATTTCTCCTCCTCGAGCCCAGAGGCGCCGACTTCCCACCGTCTCCGCGGCTTCTCGGCAGAAACCGAGAGCATGAGGCGACCTGGAAATAAATCCGCCTAACGTGCCGGCGGCTGGAACTCCCTACGCGATGAGAAAAACTCGAGGTAGAATCGATGCCCAATGGAACCAAATTCACTAATTAATCCGAGGATAATGCCGTCGGCTCCGCCTATCAATCGTATTTCGACTAACGTTTCCCGGCGCCGAGACGCCGGCTTCGCCGGGGCGAGCATCGTAATCATCAGCGATGATTCGCGCTCGCGCCCCTATTCGCCATCACGGCGAGTCCATTTCCTGTTAGTCCGCCCTCGACTGGCTTCGACGTCGCATGGAAAGGCGGGCGGAGGTTTTCCAGATCGCTTAAATCAAGGTCCATCGCCGGCTTGATAGGCGGACGGCTTAGTCGCGACGCGCCTGGTCCGCCGCGACGAGATCGTTGATAGCCCTCGCGCTGACGAGAGACGAATAGGGTCCTATCCATAGTCAACAGGATATAGGTCCGGGGGAGCTCGCGATACCCGCTCCAGCCTCGCCATGGGAATCGAGTCCTCCTTGATCATCCGCCTGATCGCGAGAACGTTGATCAGCTTGATCGCCCAGGGAGGAGCTCTTTCGCGAGGCGAAGGTATTCTGGGTCAGCCTGTCGCCGATACAAATAGTCGGCAGGGAGATTAGGTCGACGATGTCCCTCCAGGTCCACGTGGACATCCCCGCTCCGGGGATGAGGACTACGGCGACATTGCCCTTCATATGCACCTCCTGCCCTGCCACTATAGTCAACCTTTAATCACAGAGAGCCGCCGGGCGTAAATAGAGGCCTTTCGCCGGACGAGTTGCACGGATTGATGGTAGTCCCCGCCGACTTCCTCCTTCGTAACGCGTCCTCCTCCTGATCGCTCGCGAGGTCGCCGAGACGATTCTTCAGATAACGGTGAGCGGCATCCATGTCTTAATTGGGACGCACGGCCTCTTCCTCATCCGCGAGCTCCACATCCGCCAGCCGAAATCCGAGACGAGGCTGGATTCCCGATATTTCGGCCTGCGGCACAGCAATGACGGCGTAGTCGCGGAGCGGAGCGTCAAGGATTTCAGAGTGATCCCAACCCCGCCGAGCCCGCACAACTCGATCGGACTCGCAACGACGGTCGCCGCCAAGGCCGCCGATACACGTGCGGGGCTGGCCGATGCGGCGGCGAGCGCAGTCGATCCATCCGAGCGGGCCTTAGCCGCCGCGGCTCAGGAAATCGCGGAAACAAGGGTAAAACTCCACCTGGAACCGCATTCCGGTCCGCGCATCGCGCGGTTCCCTGCCGGATTCCCGGCGCTCATCCGACACAGAAGCTCAGGCAACGGTCCGGCACTTCGTCCCGAGGCCGATGGTAGTGGATAGTGCCTCCACGCAAGCCTCCGGATTGCCGTGGACGGCGGACTAGGAATCCTCAAATCAATTTGGCGGTTGCGAGGAAGCCTAGCACCTAAGGGCCGATGCGGGAAGCCTTGAGGGAGGAAAGCTGCCTAGCTTCTTCGCTCAACTTATTGCCAAGTCCATGTCCGGAATATAGCCCGTAGTCACGAGCTCGCCGATTTCGCCTCGCAGGGGACAGCCGTCCGTAAAGGAAATGGCATAGCGACGGGCGCCTTCCCCTGCGGGAAACAGTACCCCCTTTTCTCGCAGCGAGCCGATGACTCTCGAAACCGTCGAAATTCGATGCGGGGGCTTGGGGACGACGAGCTCGCAAGCTCGTTCGTCGGTGCACCTTGAACGAAGCGAAAGGGGGTGGCCGCAGCCACCCCCTTGTTATATCTCGATTACGTTTCTCCTAGAACGACCGCTCGCCAAGCTTCTGGTGAGGCTTGGCCTCGCCGAACTTACGTTCGGCGAGGCCGTCCGACCTCTCCTCGCGCATTCTCAGAATGTGCGCTCGGAGAGGTACTTGTATTCCCTCCACCTGCGCTCGACGAGGGCCCTCTCCCTGGCGAGGAGCATGGCTGCGCGCTCGGGGTTGGCGGTCTGGAGGCTCTTGAAGCGGACCTCCGAGTACATGAACTGCTCGAGCTTGGCGAAGTCGGGCTCCTTGGCGTCCAGCTGGAAGGGGTTCTTGCCCTCGGCGCTGAGCCGCGGATCGTAGCGGTAGAGGGGCCACATGCCGCACTCGGCCATGAGCTTCTGCTGGTTCATGCCCTTGGTCATGTCGATGCCGTGGTTGATGCAGTGGCTGTAGGCGATGATGAGGGAGGGGCCGTCGTAGCTCTCGGCCTCGCGGAAAGCCTTGATGACCTGCGACATGTTGGCGCCCATGCTGACCTGGGCGACGTAGACGTAGCCATAGGACATGGCGATCATGCCGAGGTCCTTCTTGCCGACGTCCTTGCCCGCCGCGGCGAACTTGACGACCGCGCCGAAGGGGGTGGACTTGGACATTTGCCCGCCGGTGTTGGAGTAGAGCTCGGTGTCGAGCACGAGGACGTTGATGTTGCGGCCGGAGGCGAGGACGTGGTCCAGGCCGCCGAAGCCGATGTCGTAGGCCCAGCCGTCGCCGCCGAAGACCCAGACCGACCTCTTGATGAGATCCTCCGCGACGGAGGCGAGCTCGAGGGCCCAGGTCTCCTTGGATTTGGCGCACTCGGCCTTGAGCTGGGCCACCGCGTCTCGCTGCGCCTGGATGTCGTCCTCGGTCGCCTGGGCGTTGCCCAGGAGCTTCTCGACGAGGGCGGCACTGACGCCCGCGCCCTTCTTGGCCCCGAGGAGCTCGCGGGAATACTGGGCGCGCTTGTCGGCGGAGAGGCGCATGCCGTAGCCGAACTCGGCGGCGTCCTCGAAGAGGCTGTTCGACCAGGCCGGTCCCTTGCCGTCCGGGCGGGTGGTGTAGGGCACGGTGGGGAGGTTACCGCCGTAGATGGATGTGCAGCCGGTGGCGTTGCCGATGATGGCGTGGTCGCCGACGAGCTGGGTCATGAGCTTGATGTAGGGGGTCTCGCCGCAGCCCGCGCAGGCGCCGGAGAACTCGAAGAGGGGCTGGCGCATCGCGATGCCCTTGGGCAGCGCAAGGTTGAGGAGCTTGGGGTCGGTGTTGGGGATCTTGAGGAAGAACTCCCAGTTCCTGGACTCGGCCTCGCGGAGGGGGGGCTGGGGCTCGAGGTTGATGGCCTTGCGGGTCTCGTCGGCCTTGTCCTTGACGGGGCAGATGTTGACGCAGGCGCCGCAGCCGGTGCAGTCCTCGGCGGCCACCTGGAGGGTTGCCTTCATGCCGGCGAACTCCTTGCCCTTCGCGTCGACGGACTTGAAGGTGGCGGGCGCGCCTACGGCGAAGTTGGGCTGGTAGGCCTTGAGGCGGATGACGGCGTGGGGGCAGACCATGGTGCAATTGCCGCACTGGATGCAGAGCTCCTCGTTCCACACGGGGATCTTCTCGGCGATGTTGCGCCTCTCGTACTTTGTAGTGCCGACGGGGAAGGTGCCGTCCAGGGGCATCTGGCTGACGCGCAGCTTGTCGCCGCGGTTGGCGATCATCTCGCCGAGGACTTCCCGGACGAACTTGGGCGCGTCGGCGGGCACCGGGCTCTTCATGTGGATTTTGCTGGTGGCGGTGCCGGGGTACTTGACCTCGACGACCGACTCGAGAGCTACGTCGATGGCCGCGATGTTCTTCGCGACGACGTCGGCGCCCTTGCGGGAGTAGGTCTTCTCCGTGTACTTCTTCACGAGCTTGACGGCCTCGTCGGCGGGCAGGACGCCCGAGATCTTGAAGAAGGCGGTCTGCATGATGGTGTTGACGCGGCTGCCCATACCGGTGCGCTCGGCGATCTCCATGCCGTCGATCACGTAGAACTTGAGCTTCTTGTCGATGATGCGCTGCTGGACCTCGACGGGGATCTCGTTCCAGACCTTGTCTGCGGGGAAGGGGCTGTTGAGGAGGAAGACGCCGCCGGACTTCGCGTTGGCGAGCATGTCCAGGCGCTCGAGGAAGGAGAACTTGTGGCAGGCGAGGAAGTTTGCCTTGCCGACCAGGTAGGGCTTCTTGATCGCCTTGGGGCCGAAGCGGAGGTTGGAGATGGTGTAGGTGCCGGCCTTCTTCGAGTCGTAGAAGAAGTAGCCCTGGGCGCTGTTGGGCGTGTCGTCGCCGATGATCTTGATGGAGTTCTTGTTGGCGCCCACGGTGCCGTCGGAGCCGAGGCCGTAGAAGAGGCACTCGACCTCGCCCTCGGTGTCGATCGAGAAGTCGGGATCGAAGTCGAGGCTGAGGAAGCTGACGTCGTCGTGCACGCCGACGGCGAAGTGGTTCTTGGGGGCGGGCTTCTTGAGCTCGTCGAGGACGGCCTTGGCCATCGTCGGGGTGAACTCGGCCGAGCCGAGGCCGTAGCGACCGCCGATGACGGTGGGCCAGCTCTTGAAGTTCGCCTTGCCGGCGCCCATGGCCTCGCCGATGGCGGTGCGCACGTCCTCGTACAGGGGCTCGCCGATGGCGCCCAGCTCCTTGGTGCGGTCGAGGACCGCTATCGATTTCACGGAAGACGGGATGGCGGCGACGAAGTGCTCGACGCTGAAGGGGCGGAAGAGCCTCACCTTGAGGACGCCGACCTTCTCGCCCTTCTTGCAGAGATAGTCGACGGTCTCCTCGACGACGTCGGCGCCGGAGCCCATCACGATGGCGATGCGCTCGGCGTCGTGCGCGCCCACGTACTCGAAGAGTTTGTACTGGCGGCCGACGATCTTGGCGAACTTGTCCATGGTCTTCTGGACGATGCCGGGGACGGCGGCGTAGAGCTTGTTGGTCGCCTCGCGGGAGGTGAAGTAGACGTCGGGGTTCTGGCTGGTGCCGCGGATGGCCGGGTGCTCGGGCGACAGGCCCCGGGCGCGGTGGGCGCGCACGAGCTCGTCGTCGATCATCTGGCGCATGACCTCGTAGGAGAGCTCCTCGACCTTGGAGACCTCGTGGGAGGTTCGGAAGCCGTCGAAGAAATGGAGGAAGGGCACGCGCGCCTCGAGGGTGGCGGCGTGGGCGATGAGGGCGATGTCCATGGCCTCTTGGACCGAGTTGGAGGCGAGCTGGGCCCAGCCGGTCATGCGGGCCGCCATGACGTCCTGGTGGTCGCCGTAGATCGAGAGGGCGTGGGCCGCGATGGCGCGGGCGGCGATATGGAAGACGGCCGAGGTGCACTCGCCCGCGATCTTGTACATGTTGGGGATCATGAGCAGGAGGCCCTGGGAGGCGGTGAAGGTCGTGGTGAGGGCGCCGGAGGAGAGGGCGCCGTGCACAGCGCCGGCGGCGCCGGCCTCGGACTGGAGCTCGATGACGTGGGGCACGGTGCCCCAGATGTTCTTGCGCCCCGCCGCCGAGTACTCGTCGGAGAGCTCGCCCATGTTGGAGGAGGGGGTGATCGGGTAGATCGCGATGACCTCGCTCAGGGCATGGGCCACGTGGGCGGCGGCGGTATTGCCGTCGATCATGACCATGTTCTTCTTATCTGACATATGAAGTCCTTAATGGTGGGTTGGGGATTGGGGCCGCGGGACCTCGAGGAGGCCCCGCGAACCGTAGCCCGTATTCTAGAAGGAATCGGATTTTTATTCAATATGTCGCGCATTTCTGTCCGCATTGCGCGCCCGGGGGCCCCGAACTAGACTGGAAACGATGGGAAAGAAGAGGGACGCGCCGCCCTACCCCCAGTCCCCGATCCTCATCGAGGGGGCGGACGAGGCCCTCAGGGCGAGGATCGAGGGGCTTTTCGCGCGCTCGGGGATAGACAACGTCCTGGCCTCCGTCGATCCGCGGCAGGCCTCCTCCCTAGTGGCCGGGCGCGAGGTGGGCCTGATCCTGCTCGACCTGGGCTCGTCCACGGAGGAGGGAGAGGACCGCTTACGCGGGTTTTCGAGGGCCGCCCCGGAAATCCCGGTCATCGTGATGACGGACGCCTCGGATACGGCCACCGTGGTCAGGTGCATGCAGGCCGGCGCGGCCGATTACGTGGTCAAGCCGGTGGACGAGACGAGGCTCTTCGTTTCGGTTTGGAACGCCCTCGCCTCCCTGGAGCTCAAGTGGGAGGCCGAGGACTTCCGGGACCGCATCCTCGAGGGCAAGCTAGAGCGGCCGGCGGTTTTCGCGAATATCGTCACCAGGGACGAGCGCATGCACGGGCTGTTCAAGTACGTGGAGTCGGTGGCCCGCTCGCGTCAGCCGGTGCTCATCACCGGCGAGACGGGCACGGGCAAGGAGCTCTTCGCGAGGGCGGTCCACGATTCGAGCGGCCGGACAGGCGCCTTCGTGGCCGTCAACGTCGGCGGGCTCGACGACGGTATGTTCTCCGACAGCCTCTTCGGCCACAAGAAGGGCGCCTATACCGGCGCGGACGGCCAGCGCGCGGGCCTGCTGAAAGAGGCCGCGGGAGGCACCATCCTGCTCGACGAGATTGGTGACCTCGAGCAGCGCTCCCAGATCAAGCTGCTGCGCCTCCTCCAGGAGGGCGAGTACTACACCCTGGGCTCGGACAGCCCCCAGCGCTCGGACGCCCGCGTTGTGGCGGCCACGACCAAGGACCTCAAGACGGCCGTCGCCACGGGCAACTTCCGCAGCGACCTCTTCTACCGCCTCCAGACCCATCCCCTGGCAATCCCGCCCCTCCGTTCCAGGCCCGGAGATATAGTCCACCTCGCTCGCGCCTTCCTCGAGAAGTCGGCGGGCGATCTCGGCCTGCCATTCCCGGGAGACGAGAGCGCGAGCGCCTGCGCGGCTAAGTTAGCCCAGGCCCTCGCGCCTTACTCATTCCCCGGCAATGTCCGCGAGCTCGAGTCCCTCGTGCATGACGCCGTCACGGGCTCGCGGGGCGGCAAACTCGACCTGGACGCCCTGCGCGCCCGGGTGGGCCTCAATCTAGATCCGAGCCCGGAGACGGAAGGGCGCCCCTCGATCGACGAGGCGAGCGGGCTGCCGCCCCTCGCCCGGGCCCTCGCCGAGGGCAGGATCCCTACGATAGACGCGGCGGAACGCGAGCTCGTGCGCATGGCCATCCACGCCGCCTCGGGAAACCTGAGTGTCGCCGCGACGATGCTCGGAATAAGCAGGCAGACCCTCTACAACAAACTCAAGGAACAGGAAAAACCGTCCAATAATTGAGGGTTTGACTCTCGGACTCTGTCCAAAAAACTGACAGGGACGGGAGCGCCCCCGAGCCAAAACTAGGTGAATAATCCAGGCCATTTTTGTATGATATTATAACTCATTCCTATACATACACTTATAATTTATCCAATATATCCAATTAACACAATTTGCTGGCATGGACCCTGCTTTACTAGTTGTGACCATCGCCACTATTGCGAGGTCCTGGGAGCAGCCATGAGAGCAGGAAGAAAACTGATCGTCGCCTTCGCCGCGGCGAGTTGCATAAGCCTTTCGGTCGGGATCAGTGGCCTCGTCGGGCTCGAGCGAACGCGAAATGCGGCTCTCGTCCTCAATGACGAGGTGAGGGCGCCTATGGCCGGGCTCTACAAGATATCCGCGGATTTCCCCAGGCTAGGGCTGGCCCTGAGGCAGGCGATGCTCGCCCCCGGCAAGGCCGAGCGCGCGGTCGCGGCGGACCGGGCGAGCCTTTGCCGCGCCTCCATCGATGGCGCCCTCCTGGCCCGGCGAGGCGACCCCGCCTACGCGACCCTGACATCCGCATGGATGGCGTACTCGCCCCTCGTAGGCAAGGTAGCCGTCGCCGCCGCGGAGGGCGACGGCGCCGTCGCGATCGAGCTGGCGGCCGCGGGAGCGCGGGCCTCCGACGAGGTCCTTCTGGCGCTCGACGGCCTCGTGGCGATGAAGGCCGCCGAGGCCGAGGCCGCGTACTCGAGCGGCGCGGAGCTCTCGCGATCGGCCACCGCGATCGCGGCGCTCGCCACCGCGTTAGGCGCCATAGCGGCGGCCGCGATCGGGCTCCTCCTCGCTCGGTCCTTCAGGAAGAACCAAGCCCGCGAAGAGGACGTGCTGCGCGAGATCAAGGCCATCCTCGAGATCGAGACCGCGGACGCGCCGCCGGTTCCCCGCCCCTCGCCCAACGCCGCCTCGCTGCCGCGCCGCGGTCTCGTCCTCCTGCCCCGCGCCGAGCGGAGGCGCAGGGCCCAGCCGTCCGCGCGCGGCCTTCCGAGGCTGCGCCTCCTCCCCGCCCTCAGCCAGGGCGCTACCGAAGCCGAATAGAAAGTATTGACCCCGGCCCCCGGCCCCGGCTAGGATTCATGGAAGCCGGGATATCATCCCGGCTTCCGCGGCCGAAGCTGTGCTTCGGCTTTGTTTTCGCCGGGATGGTGGAATGGTAGACACCAGGGACTTAAAATCCCTTGTCGCGCAAGCGGCGTGCGGGTTCAAGTCCCGCTCCCGGCAAAAGCGAAGAGCGCTCCAAAATCGGGGCGCTCTTCGCTTTTCAATAGGCGGGAGCGGGACTTGAACCGAGCGAGCGGCCCACGCCACGCGATCATTTGAGCGCGGCGTGGGCGAATCGCGATGATCGCGATTCAGCGAGCGAGGCGGCCCTGAATGAGGAGCCAGGATGGCGACGAATGAAGGGCAAGTCCCGCTCCCGGCATTATCTTGTAAGTGAATAGACGAGCCACAAGGAAACTGGCGCTTGTACCCATATCCAACTCTGAGAAAGCGACTCTGAGAAAGTCGTAATCTCAAAAGGAAGGGACCATGCGCCGGTTCTATCTTCATCAGCCAGCAGGCTTCTACTACGCCGAGCTCGTCGATCAGGAGACAGGCAAGAAGCTCCACGCGAAGTCCATGGGCGAGCAAAACGATGATCTGCTACAATCTTCCCCCATATACAGGGAACCTACTAGCCTCACCGTAATTCCTGATCTGCTCCTGGTTCTTGAGGATCAGCATGTCGCCAGCGGTGATCGTGAAATCCACATCGGCATTGTTCTTCATGTGGACGGGGTTTGCGGTCTTCGGCAAGGGGAGCATTCCCAGTTCGAGGCAGTACCGGATAGAAAGCTGGGGAACGGAAACTCCATACTTCTCGGCCATAGCAACGACTTCCGCGTTCTTCAACAACTCCCCGTGAGCGACCGGTGAGTACGCCTCGACGAGGATGCCCTGCCTCTGGCAGTAGTCGATGAGGGCAAAGGGCGTGTTGCTGATGTGGGCCAGGATCTGGTTAACCATGGGTTTGATCGTGCCTGATTTCAGGATATTGTCGATATCGGCTTCCTGAAAGTTGGACATACCGATGGACCGGAGCTTTCCGGCCCTGAGCGCATCTTCCAGCGCCCGCCAGACCTCGCGATTCCCCTCGAGGTGGCGATCGGCGTCATGAAACGCCATCCACGGCTTGGGACTGTGGATGATCATCAGATCCACGTAATCCAAGCCCAAGGTCAGCAGGGAGCTTTCGATCGAGCCCACGGCCTCCTTGTACGACTTGATCTCGGCAGCCAGCTTTGTCGTTACAAAGAGGGTGTCTCGCGCTTGTCCTGCCGACCGGATCCCGACGCCGACACCGTGTTCATTGCCATAGGCTTGCGCCGTGTCGATGTGACGGTATCCCAGACTTGCGGCGTCCTTGACAGCCTGGGCCGCGTCTTCGTCGCTGATGAACCACGTTCCTAGGCCCAGTTTCGGGATGGCGACACCGTTGGCAAGTTCAAAGTTATCCTGCATTATCATTGTAGTCTCCTTGTTCAGAGTTTGCTGTAGGCTTTGTCGCTCACGGGCTCCAGCCACTCATTCTTGGTTTCTGTTCCCGGGAGTTCAAATGCGATATGGCTGAACCAGCTGTCGGCCGTGGCCCCGTGCCAATGCTTCTTGCCTACGGGGATGTACACAACCGATCCTTCCTTGAGGCTGATCGCGGGCTGCCCCTCTTCCTGGTACCAACCCTCACCGGCAGTGCAGATCAGCATCTGGCCGCCGCCGTTTGAGGCATGATGGATATGCCAATTGTTTCGACAGCCCGGTTCGAAGGTGACATTGGCAAGGAAGATCGGTGCTTCACCGGGCTTGACCAGCGGATTCAAGAACGAATTGCCGACGAAGTATTGGGCGAACATAGCATTGGGTACTCCCGTGCCAAACAGGTTGGCCTTTTCGAAATTCGCCCTATGTTGATATTTCATGACGTAGTTCCTCCTTGCGTTCGGACAGCCCGCTCGACAACAACCTGTCCTTCGAGTTCCTTAAGATGTTCGAGCCCCGACACGACCCTGCCGAGCTTGATGAGCCCTGCAGCGTAGCCAAAATCCCGATAGAAGAAGCAGAGGTTGCCCCACGGGGCGTAGAGGCAAAGATCTCCCACGTTGGGGTCGTAACCCGCGGGCGCACCCGCCGAGCTAAGCCGATCGGCCAGGGGGCGAGTTACTTTCTCCGTTTGGTTGTAGTCTTCAAAAGACAAGGTCAGCGGTAGCTTGGAAAGCAGATCCACAGTGGTCTTGTTCTCCTCGAGAGCAACGACCAGCGTGGTACCATCGGACAGAATGAAGCGAAGTTGCGAGGTCATTCCCCTCTCCTTGCTATCAGCGGAGCTCAGCAGAACCAAAGCCATTACAGAGAAGATCGCGACTAGGACGGTTCTTGCGGCGAACTTTCGCATGAAGATTCCTATTCGGTCCAAATCTCTTTGGCCATCCGAAAGACCGCCCAGGCCTTAGGCCAGCCCAAATAGAAGGCCAAGTGCGTCAGGATTTCCACAATCTCAGTTCGGTTGATACCGTTTGCCTTGGCCGTCTGCAAATGAAAGCCCAGGGAACCATCCAAGATGCCGGATGCCATGAGGGCAGTCAGAGTGATGAGACTTCGGTCTCTCCCCGAGAGTTCCTTGTCTCGCGACCAGACCTGTCCGAAGAGCAGGTCATCGTTGAAAGCGGCGAATTGGGGAGCGAAGTCCCCGAGCTGGTCTCGTCCTGCGGTGACTTTTGGTCTGTCCATCGAGTTCCTCCGATAGTCTTGACGATAACGATGTACCGGGCAATAACCAATATCCATTCCTTCGTATATATTGCCTATTCCTACGTCTGCCGGTAAATAATGGCAGCAAATCTAGATTACTCTTGCCCAAACAAGGTATTATCGAGGAAGTCGAGGTGAGTAAGTGGAAGACGGAATTGACCAGATGCGACGGTTGCTTCTCGAGAAACTGCCTCGCGAAAACGTTATCGAATCGGGAGTTCCCGGAGTAGAGCTATTTCGAATCGACCATTCCTTCAAGAAGCGACCGCAGCTTTACAGTCCCCAAATCGTCCTGTTGGCGCAGGGGCGGAAGCGTATCTATTTGGGAGATCGAAGGTTCGAGTACGATCCTCGACGTTACTACGTCCAGGCCGTCCACCTTCCCGTGGAATGCGAAGCCGTGATCGACGACGGGAAGCCTATGTTGGGAATGACCCTCGCCGTGAGTCCCCAGGCCATCGGCGAAATCCTGTCGGAGATGGAAGCGGAACTGCCCATACCGGGCAAGATCCATACCTCGCTCTACGACGCGTCCTTGTCGGATGACATAATCGGAGCGGCTATCCGGTTATTGAGCTGCCTGAATTCACCCTGCGAGTCCAGAGTTCTTGGCCCTCTCTATCTCAAAGAGATCCTCTTCAAGGTGCTCAGCGCTGAGCGTGGAGAGGTACTCAGGGAGCTGGCCATCAACAATCGGGGCTTCTACCAGATCTCGCGTATCATCACCAGGATCCACGAGAATTGCAGCCGAACCTTCGATGTCCGGGATCTGGCGAGAGAAGCTGGAATGAGCACGAAGGCCTTCCACGCGACCTTCAAGAACCTGACCAACACCTCCCCACTGCAATACATCAAGAATGTCAGGCTTCACAAGGCCAAGGAACTCATCCAACGGCAGGGAGAGAAGGCCAATCAAGCCGCCTCGATCGTCGGCTACGAGAGCGTCACGCAGTTCAGCCGAGAATACAAGCGCTGTTTTGGCGTCACTCCGGGCCATGATCGCCTGGCAGTCTAGGGCAGCACGAGGAGGGACGTCCTCCAGCGAAAAAACGCATCATGGCGCCAGTCCAAAGGATCGTAAAGGACCAACTGCTATCCTCTCGCCACTCCGTCAATTTACGCGCTCCGCGTATCCCTCGGGCAAGGCCGAAGGCGGGCGGTCGATGATGTCAGAGCGGCAAGGGCCGCAGTCTTCGATGAAGGTGATCGCAGCGAACTCGTCGACGACGAACTTAGGGTATGTCGGCCCCTGGTCGCGGTATGCGATCATGCGGTCGAGATGCTCGTTCTGATAGCAGACGGTCTTCTGCGGATCGTCCCGAACCCAGCGGGGGAAGAAGATGACGCCGTGGAGCCGTCGCGCCGACAGGTTGATCGCGATGCTCACGCAGGTTCCCGTCGGCTCATCCCATGACAGCTTCCACACGTCGGTCGCGATCTCGACGATATGCGCCTCCTGGTCGGTGACCCATCTTCCTCCGACCATGCCGCTGTGTATCCTATAGCTGAAGTGACCGCTATCCTTTACGTAGATCTCATATCGCCAACCGTTCTCGTATTTATAGATGAGATGCTTCCCTACAATCCCAAGCGCCTCGCCGAGCTTGGCAGGCATATAGACTACCGAGACGAAGTCGGCGGCGGCGAAGAGCTCCCCTCCTTCGTGATAAATCAGCGCCTCAGCGCCAGCGATCGGCACCGCAAAGGGCCGGCTCTTCTCGATGCGGATATCTCTGGCGCAGCGCTCGAGCTCGCCGAGGAACGAAGGCTCGAAGCGCTCGGCGCTGTGGGAGCAATACATGGCGGAAAAACCCGTCTCCCTGGCCCTGTGTATCGATCGCAGGAGGTCGGGAACCGACGTACTATCGTCGTCGAAAAGCCAAACGTGCCGGGAGAACGCGTCTCCCGAAAGAAGCGTCGACGTCGAACGATCGAGAAGCGCCACCGACCCGGCGGTGTGCCCGGGGCAGGCGAGTGTCTCGACCAAGCGATCGCCAAGATCGAAGACCTGACCATCGGCCAAGGGCCGCAATTCGCAGGGGCCGTGATCGGCGTAGCCCGGATCGGAGCGGCCGAGGAACTCCAGCGCGCGGCTCCTTTCCCCGTGGCTCGCGTGCCTCCTCGCCAGGGAGAGATCCTCTCGCCGCATGTAGGCGAAATCGAACTGATAGTCGCCGCCTGAGTGGTCGATATGCCCATGGCTGTTCACGAGAGTCAAGGGCAGGGCAGTAAGCGTTTCGACGAAGCCCTTGAGGTCGCCCAGTCCGTATCCGCTATCGAGAAGGAGGGCGACATCCTTTCCTACAGCGAGGAAGCAGGATACTTTGCCGGGGCACCAGATCTGATAAAGTCCCTCCCCGATCTCGGTGGCGGAGAAATCGTCGTTGATCACGCTTCCCATGGAGCTGACACCTTCCAGGCCCCCGAACCGAGAAGCCTCTCGCCATCGGGGAGCAGCAAGCGCCCCTGCGCGTTAGGGGGGATCGTCGCCTCGACCTCGAGATTCCCGCCGACGAGCTCCCAGGCCAAGGAGAGCTCGCCGTACGGCGTCCCGACGACATGGCGGCAACGGGTGATGCCCGCGGCCGGTCGAGGCTCGAGCGAGACGCGTCTAAATCCGGGGGAGTCGTCGTCGAGGCGAATGCCGCCAATATTCCTATACATCCAATCCCCGATAGCGCCGTAAGCGTAATGGTTGAACGAGTTCATCTTCGAGTCCCACATCGAGCCGTCGGGCTTGAGGCCGTCCCAGTGCTCCCAGATCGTCGTCGCGCCCATCCGCACTTGGTAGAGCCATGAAGGGTACTCCTCGCAGAGCAGGAGCGAGTAGGCGAGGTCGACCCTACCAGATTCGGAGAGCGCGTCGCAAAGGACCGGCGTGCCCAGGAACCCCGTAGTGAGTCGTCCGCCGTTCGTGGACAGCAGCGCGGCTAAGTCCACCGAGACGCGTGCGCGATGCTCGGGAAGGCAGAGGCCGAAGGCGAGGACGAGGGCGTTGGCGGTCTGAGTCTGCGCGGCGACCCGCCCGGTCGAGGTTACGAACTCCCTCTGGAATGCGCGGACGATGCTCACTGAGAGTTCGTCGTAACGGATCGCCTCCCCCTCCTCCCCCACGGCGCGGAAGGACTTCGCGAGGATGCCCGCGGATCGCGCGAAATAAGCTGTGGCGACGAGGTCGGGCGGCGTGGCGCCGAAGAAGCTCCCGGGCTTCGCGTCGAGCGCGAGCCAGTCGCCGAGCTGGGGACTCTGGCTCCATACGAGGCTGTCTCCCGCGATTTCTCGCACGCGATCGACCCAAGCCCGCATCGAGGGCAACGACTCTTCGAGGACGCGGCGATCGCCGCTTGAACGGTAAACCTCCCAGGGCACGATGACGGCCGCGTCGCTCCAGCCGGCTGCGGTGTGGGGCGGTCCCATGACTACCTCGCCCTCGGCCGGACGGAATCGAGAGAGCGCGTCGGGCACGACGAGCGTGACGCCCCCGTCGGGGAGTTGGTCGGATCGCAGGTCGGCGAGCCACTTTCTGAAGAAGCCGCCTGCGTCCGATAGGCGCAGGGCGGTCGAGGCGAAGACCTGAGCGTCTCCAGTCCAGCCCAGGCGCTCGTCGCGCTGGGGGCAATCGGTGGGAATATCCACGGCGTTCGAGCGCCAGCCCCAGGCGATATTCTCGCTCAATCGATTCAGCCCCTCATGCGAGCATTCGAAGGTCGTATCGGCCTCGAAGTCGGAGTGATAGACGATGGCGTCGAGGCTCTCCTCCTCGAGGAACTCCGCGCCCGACTCGACGAGGACAAAGCGAAAGCCCATCGTGCAGAACCGAGGAGAAAAAGACTCGTGGGGCCCGCCCGCGAGGGTGTACTCCACGCGCTGGCGGGCGCTTCGAAGATTCTCGAAATAGAGGTTGCCGACGGCATCGAGGACCTCGGCATGGCGGAGCACGATTCGGGCGCCCCGCGGCCCGTGCGCGGAGATTTCGACTACGCCGGAGAAATTGCGGCCGAAATCGTAGACCACGGAGCCGTCCGGCGTCGCGATCCTAGCCGACGAGAGTCGCCCCTTCGGGCGCACCATAAGTCCTTCCTGGGGTACAATCGCCGCCGAGGGCGAAGGGACGACAGATGCGCGAGTCCATCGCTCCTGGCCCTCCAGCCGAGCGTCGTACGACTCGCCATGATAGAGCTCGGCCGATATCCAGGGAGAAGACGCACTCTCCCAGGAATCGTCCGTCTCTACTATTAGCGCCTCGCCGGAGAGGCCATCGACCTCGAGACTCGCGGAGAAGGCGAGCCTGTCGCCATAGATGTTCCGCTGGCCGCGCCAGCCGAGGCAGCCCTTATACCAGCCGGGGGCGACGAGGCAGCGCAGCTCGTTCTCTCCCGCCTGGATGAAGGCGGTGACGTCGTAGGCCTGGAACGCGAGCCTCCTGTCGTAGGAAGTCCATCCCGGCGCGAGGATCGCGTCCGACACAGGATGGCCGTTGATCGACGCTCCGTAGACGCCGAGGGCCGTCGCGTAGAGCCGCGCGCGCGCGGGGACAAAGGGCAGGACGAACTCCTTGCGCAAGCTTCGGACCTCGCTCGAGTCGCCCCTGCCCTCGTCCTCGGCCGCGATGAAGGGAGCGCCCCAGGCCGAGGGGGCGAGCTCGAAGCAGCAACTCTCGCTCCATGGCTCGGCGCGGACGCCCGATCCCCCGGCGATGGCCCGGAACCAATAGGAGACCTTCGGCTCGAGGGCGGGCCCCTGATACTCGACCAGGTGCGAGCGAGTGTCGCGGACTTCTCCGGAATCCCAGACAAGGGGGGAGAAGTCATCCGAGCGGGAGACCTGGACGCGATAGAAATCCTGGAGGAAACCGCGGGGCGCGTCGGCGAATTTCCACGAGAAGCGGGGCACGCGCGCCGCTAGGCAAATCGGCCGGGGCTGCCCCTCGGCCCGGAGATCGTAGAGCCTCATCCCTTCACCGCTCCCGCGGTCATGCCCGCGACGATCTGCCGATTGAAGAACAGGAAGCAGATCAACGGCGGTAGCGATATCAGCATCACGTCGGCGAAGAGGAGATTCCACTGCGTCGTGTACTGGGTCATGAAATTGTAGAGCGTCAAGGGGACGGTGACATTCTTCGCCCCGGGAAGAAAGTAGAGCGGATTGACGAAATCGTTGAAGACGTTCACGGAAGACAGGACGATCGTCGTCGCGGTGACCGGCTTCAGCAAGGGGAAGACGATGCGCGCGAACAATTGCCAGGGCCGTACCCCCTCCATGAGCGCGGCTTCGTCGAGCTCGCGGGGGATGGTCGCGACGAAGGCCCGATAGAGGATCACCGTGTAGGGGAAGCCGAGCGCGACCTCCACCAATACGAGGCCGGCGAGACTCTTATAGATCCCGATAGCCTTCATGACCCAGATCGTCGTGATTACCGAGGGAGGAAGCATCAGCCCTATAAGTATCAAGAATCTGGCGACGGACACGGTTCGGCACCTCCTCCGCTCGAGGACGAAGCCCGCTAGCGAGGCCACGACTACGAGGACCAGCAGGGTGAAGACGGTTATTACTACGCTGTTGCCGAAGGCCCGGAGCATCATGTAGTTCGAGGCTTTCACGACCGCGGCGAGGTTCGCGAGGTACTGCGGGTTCTTCGGCAGCCTGAAGCCTAGGTTGGCGGCCTCGGTCGCCGTCATCCCGGCGGAGAAGGCCGCGAACAGCAGGGGGCCGATGAATATCGCGACGGTGGCGGCCGCGATGACGAGTTCGAGGACGATGCGGCGGAGGGATTTGGTCATAGGTCCACCTCGCGGAGCGAAAGGAGTTTCTGGAGCGGAAGAGCGAGCGCCAGCACGAGCAGCACGAGGATGACGTTCCCCGCGGTAGCGAGCCCGTAGAATCCTGCCTGGTATTGCTTGTATATGATCGAGGCGACGAGGTCGGTCGCGAAGCCGGGGCCTCCCCCGGTCATCGCCCAGACGAGATCGAAGCTCCGCAATCCGCCGATAAAGCTGAGGAGGATGACCGCGCTCGTGGCGGGCCATGACAAGGGTAAGGTTAGGTGGACGAGCTTATGCCACGAGCTGCCGCCGTCGATAGCGAGCGCCTCGTAGTAGGTCGGAGGTATCGCGAGTATGCCCGCGACGAAGATGACCAGCGCCGTTCCGACGCCTTTCCACACGTCGACGAGCGCGACCGACACGAGGGCGAAATGCGGGTCGCCGAGCCAATTGGGCCCCTGGATTCCCACGAGAGCGAGCCCTTGGTTGACTGCGCCCATCGAGGGATGCAGGAGATGCGAGAAGATGATGCCGACCGCGATGGTGCTCACGAGCGTGGGAAAGAAAATGACCGCCCGGAGCGCATTCTTGGTCCTGAGTGACGATGTCAGCAGGACCGCCAGGAGGAATCCCAGCACGACCTTGGAGACGCTCGTCATCACGGCGTAGATCAACGTGTTCCTGAGACCGATGTTGAGGGACGGCTCCGAGAAAAACATCGCGAAATTGTCGAGGCCGGTAAAGGTCGCCGCGGCGAGCGTCCAGCGCGTCATGCTGAAGCCGAGGGAAGCGAGAGTCGGGATGAGGAACAGCGTGACGTATATGATGCCCGCGGGGACGAGGAAGAGGAGCGGATAGGATTTCGCGGAAGACTTGTTCATGCGGACTCCAAAGCGATGCCTCGGGCGGGAGCCTCGCGGCTCCCGCCCGAGGAGATGAGGCTCGCCGTCACCAGCCAGCTAAGCCGAGCTGCTTGGCCTGCTTCTCGACGTCCTTGTCGTATTCCTTGGCGTTCTCGAGAGGACTCTTCATCTGGAGAGCGTCCTGGACCGCGATCTGCGGCAAATTCGGCCCCTTGATGGGGGAAAGGAACTCGAGGGCAGCCGCGGTCTTCCCGGACTCGACGTAGGGGAGCATGTCGAGGACCGAGGGGTAGAGCCCCTCCGGCAGCTTGATTCCCTTGATCGCGAGCGGGCCATCGGGCTTCTGCGCCGCGAAGTTGATCGCCCAGCCCTCGGGAGACAGGTAAAAGGCGAGGAATTTCCTGGCGGCGTCGACGTTCTTGCTCTCTTTATAGATGGAGAGACCGTTCGGCATCCAAATCGTCAAACCATTGGCGCTCGGGTCGTCGCCGGGCTGGGCGAAGAATCCGATATCCTTGGATTTCACCGGGTCGATAGCCTCGAGGGAGGTGCCGATGAAGGAGATCATCGGGAAATGGGCCCCTACGCCGGTGGCGAGCATCTTCAGCGCCATGTCGAAGCTCGTCGCGGTCGCGTCGGAGTTCACGAGGCCCTTGGCACCGAGCTCGGCGAGCTTCTCGA
>JANXYQ010000092.1 GCA_025355995.1 Spirochaetaceae bacterium
CCCGAATCGCGCGCCGGCGTAGCCTTATTCGGTCAGTACCTTGAGGACTTCATCCGGAGTCTTGGCGGCGAGGATCGCGGCTCGCTTCTCCTCGCTGCGGAAGAGGAGGCTGACTTCCGCTAGGAACTGCAGGTGCGGCCCCGTCTTGTCCGCGGGCGAGAGGGTCATGATGAAGATGCGGCAGGGTTCCCGGTCGAGGGCGTCGAAATCCACCGCCAGCTCCGATACGCCGATGCAGGCGACGAGGTCCTTGACCGCGTCCGTCTTGCCGTGGGGTATTGCGATGCCGTGCTTCATCCCGGTGCTCATGCGGCGCTCGCGCTCCAGCACGGCCTTGCGCGCCGCGGCCAAGTCGCCTATCTTGCCCGAGCGAGCCGCTACCTGGAGCAGCTCTTCTATCAGCTCTTCCTTGGTGCGTCCTTTGAGGTTGAGGGCGACTGTATCGCGGCTCAGTATGCTCTTGAGGTCCATAATCCCATTCTACGGTCGCGTAGGGCCGGCGTCAAGCATGCGGGGCGGCCATCATTGGGATTTGCACAATGGGAAGTATGTGGCATGAGGAGGCGCTATGGGCAAATCCCTACGAGGAGGCTTCCCCGTCCGCCGTTCGCGCGAAGCACGAACGGCATAAAATGCAAGGCTCCTTAGATGAAGAACCTGGCTTCCTTTTCCTGGGCGAACCCCGCGCGCCGCGCGAGGAGGAGGGAGGCGCAGCCGGCCCACAGCGCGTCCAGGAAGGAGCCGATCGCTATGAGGGGCAGGGCCACCGGCGCGGCGATGAGGAAGCCGTTCTCGAAGCCCTTCCCGAAGAGCGCGCACAGGGACATGAGGGCGGCCATCGTGCCCCTGTCGGGAGAGGAGCCCACGAGGAGGGTCGCGAAGGGGGCGAAAATGACAATCCATAGCAGGTTACCGGGCGAGACGCCGAGGTTCGAGTAGGACGAGAGCACGACGATGAAGGCCGTGGAGGTGACGAGGGCGGTGCCGGCCCTGCCGAATATCGCCGCCAGCGGGATATCCAGGGCATTGGCCCTCCGCCTGACTCCCAGGCTCTCCTTCGAGTGCTTCATGAGCGAGCCGAGGGAGAAGTAGAGGTCTCCCGACACGAGGGCGGCGAGGGAGGGCGCGAGGAGGCCATAGAGGATCCGGTAGGGGTTCTTCCTTCCGCCGAAGAACCAGAGCGCCGCGGGCAGCACGACGAGGGTGACGACGAGCGCCTCGACGCCCACCGTCAACAGGAGGGGCCTGTACACGTCGGCGCGAGGCGCGGCCCTGAGCTCGAGGACGTTGCGAGCGGTCGCGGCTATGACGAGGACCCCGAGGAACTCGACGAAGAAGGAATTTATCTGGTAGAAGACGCGCGAGAGCGAGTCGAACAGGACCACGACGGGCTTCGTCGCCGAACGGTCGTGGCTGAAGGCCAGGCCGAGGAGGAGGGCGAGGAAGTAGGTCGGCAGCAGGAATTGCCCGGCGACCAGGGCCGCGAAGGGGCTGTCGGGGAAGACTCCGAAGAGGAGGTCCCTGATCCCCGGGACCTTCCCCGCGGAGGCCGCGTCCGCCACCAGGGGTATCCTCGCGGGCCGAACGATCGCGGCGACCAGGACGCCGACCACGCTCATCGCGGCGACGGCCGCCACTAGGACGAGTATCGTCCGTCCCAAGCCCTTCCAGAATTCCTTGTCCTCGTTCAGCTCGAAGACCGCGACCGGAACCGAGAAGAGCACGAGGGGCACGAGCGCATAACGTCCGATCCGGATCGAGAGGTCGAAGAGGAATCCGAGGGCGTTCCTCAGGGGCGCGTTCTCGAGGGGTATCGCGAGGGCCAAGGCGGCGCCGAGGATCGCGCCCATGAGGTACTTCATCCAGATCTTCATGTGGCCGAGCATAGCCCCCGGCCGCCAGGGCCGTCAATCAACGATCCCGGAGGCGAGCGGCTTGCTGCCCCGGCCCTCGGCCGTGTAAACTATCTTCTATATATGCGCTTCATCGACGAAAAGGGCGGACTGCTCGGGCTCCTGGACGCGGCCGCTCGCGGCTACCCGACTACGCCGGGAGCCTTTGCGCCTACCGGCGACGGCGACCTTCGCCCCGCAGTCTACGCTCCCGATGCCTCCTATCCCGAGACCGCCGCCTCGGCCATCGCCGCCCTCTTCCCGGAGGATTTCGATCCCCTCATGGCCGAGCGCCTGGCCGTCCGGGCCTTTCCCTCCGCGCCGCAGCAGTGCGAGAGCCTCGACGGCATCCTCGTCGCGGACTACGCTTCCGGGCCTTCGGGCAGCTCGGAGGATGCCGGCGCGGCCTTCCTCGCGGGCATCCTCGCGGCCGCCGCGAGGAAGAGCGGCCCTCGTCTCCTTCTCTCCGACGGCGCCGGGAGCGAAGGCGCCGCGCTCTCCGAGGCCATCGCCGGGATCAAGGACCTCCGCCTCGCCCTGCTGTATCCCGAGGGGGCGCGTGCGAGCGGCATCAAGAGCCAGCGCCTCGCCCGCGAGGGCGGGCAGGTCAGTCTGCTCGGCGTGCGCGGAGATCGCGGCGCCGTCGACCGCCTCATCCGCGAGGCGGCCGGCAAGAATGTCGCGGGCATGGGCGCGACCGCCGCGGGCCCCGCCAATCCCGCTCGCTTCGCCGCTCGGATAGTCGAGCTCGCCTCGATCTTCTCCATACTGCGCAAGGGGGAGGCGGGCGACCTCTTCATGGGCATACGCGCCGGCGACGGCCTCGGCTTCGCGGCCTGTCTCTGGGCCTGGAGGCTCGGCCTCCCCCTGATGGGCATAGTCCTCTCGGTCGGCGAGAAGGGAGTGCTCGGCCTCGACACCGCGGGAAGGGACTTGATCGACCGCTTCGAGGCCGATCGCCCGGGCGTCATCCGCTCGCTCGCCCTCCTCCAGCCGGTGGACCGAGAGTCGGCCCGGCGCTCTCGGGCCGCCCTCGAGGCGGCGGGCGGGCCGGCGCTCGATCTCGCTTCGGCCATGACCCTCGTCGCGGCGGAGCGCTCCCTGGACGCGGGCTTGCGCGGCCACGCCCGCATCGTCGTTCCCAGGGCAGCCGACCCGCGCTGGGACGTCGGCATGGCTGGCGGCGGGCCTCCAGGGGGAGGCCTCAGTGACGCCCGGGTGGACGCCGAGATTGAGCCTACCCTGGGCGAACTCGCGCGCGCGTTGACAGCGCGATGAGCTTTCGGCTACATTGATCGACAGGCCGCGATGCGGTCGTGCCGCACCCCGAACTGCCGCAGTAGAAATGGAAATGGCAGTTCGCCCGCGCGGCTTTGCGCTTGACCCAGTAGCTCAGTTGGATAGAGCGGCTGCCTCCTAAGCAGCAGGTCGGCGGTTCGAGACCGTCCTGGGCCATCGTAAAGAAAATCGGGAGCTGCCAAACGGTGGGCTCCCGATTTTCTTTATATACGGAATCGCCGCGCGATTCCGCGAATGCCCTGGAAAATATCGGAGGGACTCCCTTCTTTCGTCCACCGCGGCATTGTACAATCCGTCCATGACAGGCAAGGAACGCGTCCTCGCGGCGCTCGCGCACGAGGAGCCCGATAGGGTTCCCCTCATCATCGGGCAGACCAACGCGACCGGAATCAAGATAGGGCCGTATCGAGGGCTCAAGCGTCTCCTCGGGATCGAGGCCCCCGATCGCTATATCTACGACTGGCCCGAGCTGGGCACCGCCCTCCCCGACGAGGCCGTCCTCGAACGCCTCGGCTCCGACGCGCGATCGGTTCTCGACCTCTTCCCTGCCTGGGTTCGCGAGAAGGCCCGGAAGCGGGGCGTGCACGAGCCCTTCTTGGACGACTGGGGCACGGGCAACCTGGAGATCGAGCCGGGGAAGTGGTATCCCGGGATCCATCCAATGGCCGGCATGAAGTCGGTCCACGACCTCGAGTCCTACCCCTGGCCGGACATGGACGATCCGAGCCGCGTGGCCCACGCCCGCGCTGAGGCCGGCGCCCTCGCGGCCGACGGCCGCTACGCGGTCATCGGCTGCCCCTGGCTCCTCTTCCCCTTCGAGCGGGCGATGGCGATGCAGGGCATGGACGTCTTCCTGGAGAACATGCTCCTCGAGAGCGAGTTCGCGCAAGCCTTATTATGGAAGATCGAGGGTCTCTGCAAGACCTTGATGGGGCGCTTCCTCGACGCCTGCGGCGACGAGATCGACATGATCAAGATAGGGGACGACCTGGGCGCCCAGGACAGCCTCATGATCTCGCCGGCCAGCTACCGCGAGATGCTCAAGCCCGTCCACGCCGACCTCATCGCCTTCATAAAGTCGAGGACGAAGGCGAAGCTCTTCTTCCATTCGGACGGGGACATCTTCGACATCGTGCCCGACCTGATCGAGATCGGCGTAGACGTGCTCAATCCCATCCAGTCCGGGGCGGGACGGATGTCCGACCTCGGCCTGCTCAAGAGGACCTACGGGAAGCAGTTGAGCTTCTGCGGCGCCATCGATACTCAGCGGATCCTGCCCTACGGCACGCCCGACGAGGTGCGCGCCGAGGTGAGGCGGGTCATCGGCCTTCTGGGACCGGGCGGCGGCTACATGCTGAGCGCCGTGCATACGGTGATGGACGAAGTGCCGCCGGAGAATATCCTCGCGATGTGCGACGCCGTCAGGGAATTCGGGGGCTACGGCCGGCGGACCTAAGTCCCGTCCTTCGGCCCCTCTATCTCGGCCGCCTTCGCGCCCTCGGGGAGGCGCGCCTTTTCGGCCTGCGCCAGGCGCTCCCTCTCCTGCCGCTCGAGCTCGGCGAAGGGATCCGAGGACCCGATCCCGCTCTCGGCGTAGCCCGAGCGCAGGTCCTCCAGGTAGTGCGATAGCTCGTCGGTGCGGCGCTTCAGGCCCTCGATACCGGCCGCGCCCTCCGCGCCCGGCGAGGCCTGGACCCTCGCGATGTCCAGGCGCATCTGCTTGAGTTGGTTGACCGAGCTCCCCAGGCGCAGGCGCACGACCTCGCTCTGGTCCTTGAGCTCCTGGTAGGAGCGCTCCTGCCTGTCTATCTCCTCGATCGACTTGCCGTACTCGGCCTTCAGGGAATCGCTAGCCGCCGAATCGCGCTTGGAGACGAGGGCGGCCTTGTCCTTCGACAGGTCGGCCATCGGAATGCTCTCGACGAGGCGGTCTATCTCGTTCGCGGACTGGGCGAGGAGCCGTACCTGCCCGAGGTATTGGTCGAGGGTCGGGGCCAGGTCGGCGTCGAGCGGCCCGCCGCTTCCCGAGGCCGATCCGGACTTGAGCTGGTGCTCGATCGCGTCCTTCGCGTTCTCGGCCTCGCGGTAGAGGTCGGCGTAGGGTCCCAGGCCTACCGCGTCCTCGCGGCGCCGCCTGCCTTGGCTGAAGATGTTCTTCCAACCGCCCTTGATTCCCAGCGAATCGAGGAGCTTGCGCTCCAGGCGGGGCTTGGCGAAGGCGTAGGACGCCCGGTGGGCGAAGAGGCCCAGGAACAGGGCCACGGCCGGTATGGCGGACCAGGCGAAGTGGGGACCCGTGAGGAAGTTGATGAGCACGAGGAGGAGGGTCACCATGACGGTGCTCGCCCTGTGCTGGGCGAGCGAGTCCTTCATCCTGTTGAGCTTCTTGTAGTCGGCGAGCTGTTCGGGCCCGAGCTCGGGCATCGCGTCTATCTCGCGAAGCTTGGCGCCGGCGCGCTTGGCGGCTACCATCGAGGAGACTACGCCTATTCCCCAGGCCGCGCTCACTATCGCAGCCCAGAGGAAGGAGGGCGAGCCGGTGAGGTTGAGGTACCATAGGAAGCCGTTGACCGCGAGGTAGCTGACGAGGTTGCCGACGAGGCCGCCCCGTTGCTTGCGACAGCGCGTCTCGAGGCGCTGCTTGTAGGTGGCGAAGTCGCGGGAGAGCTCTTCCGATCCCGGCTTCCAGTTCTCGTCCTCCATCAGCTTGCGGTCCCACTTGCCGGTCTCGCTGCCCTCTATCTCTCGCCGGATCTCGTCCTTGATCTCGTGGCGCTCCATGCGGCGCTCGGAGCGCTCGAGATAGCGCTCGGCGTGGCGCTTGTACTTCTCCGCGTAGCGCGCCCGGTCGTCGCCGGACATGCTCTGCTGCACGGATCGCTCGATCTCGTTCACTATGCCGTGGACCGCGGCCTGGATGTTCTGCTTGATCGCGCCGGGATCGAATCCGCCGCCGTCCGCGCCGAAGCCCGAGACGAAGGACGGCGCGCGCGGCGGTTCGGGAGGAGGGGGGGCCGCGCGCGCGGCCTTGACTATCAGGCCCTGGTCGGCCATCGCCGCGATCACCTCCTGGGCCTCGACGCCGTAGAAGCTGTAGCGCTCGATGGCCTCGTCGACGGAGAGGCGCCTGCCCATGCCCTTGGTGTCCTGCAGGATCGCCCTTCGGATCTCGGTGAGGAGGCTGCGCGAACCCTCCTCCGTGTAGCTGCGGTCGGCCGAGCCGGGCGACGCGGGCTCGGACTTCGAGCCCGCGGCCTCGACGACCGGAGCGGGGACGGGTTCCGCCGGGACGATGGCGGCGGCCGCGCGCGAGGAGAAGGGTCCCGTGGAGGAGCTCATGCCGCCGACCGGTACCTCAGCCTCGTCGTCGAGGTAGGAGCCGGGCTTGTAGCCCGCTCTTGGCTTGTCCTTGTCGGGATCGAATTCGACGTTTGGCGTCGTAATCTCGTAGGCGTGGACCTCTTTCGTGATGTTTTTGAGGGAGACCTTGCCGAGCTTCTCGGCCCTGAACTCAATCTTGTTGAGGACGAGGTTGTAGACGTCCTGCGAGAAGCAGATGCAACCGGGCCTGGCCAGGGACTGGAGGCGCGCGGCGATGTTGATGCCCTCGCCCAGGGCGTCGTTCTCGAAGAAGTAGATGTCCCCGAGGTGGACCCCGACGCGCACGAGGAGGGGGAGGCCGGGGTTCTCCTTGTTGTGTTCGTAGAGCTTGTCCTGGACCTCCATCGCGCTCTGGAGGGCCTCTACCGTGTTCTTGAAATCGATGAGAAGGGCGTCGCCTATCGTCTTGATGACGGTGCCGTGGTGGCGCTCGACTATGCCCGCGATGAGCTCGTTGTGGTATTTCAGGAGCTCGAGCGTCCCGGCCTCGTCCCGCTCCATCATGCGCGAGAAACCGGCGATGTCGGTGTACATTATGGCCGCGAGCCTGTAGTCCTTTTGTTCCATCGTAGGCACAGAATAAGTATATATAGCCTCGGGGTCAATGCGTCTCCTCGAAGGAGGACTCCAGGGCGGCGACGTCGGCGCGGACGAGGGCGACCCTGACCCGCTCGTCGAGGCTCCTGTCCGGCCCCAGCCTCAGCTTGGCCTCCAGCCCCAATTCCGGGATGTAGGCCTGCCAGGCCCCGGCCCCGGTTCCGGGAGCGCCCACGAGTACGGCCTCGCCCGACCATTCCGGATGCCTCGTCAGGTAGGCTAGGGTCCAGTGCTGGTTGCTCGCCCTCTCGGCCGTGCGCGTCGCCGCGGAGGCGGCCTGGGCCAGCGCGCAGCGCCGCGATACCTCGTCGGCGTCCAGCGTCGCCCGTCCCGAGAGGAAGGCGCGGATCTGCATGTGGCCCAGGAGGTCCTGGTAGCGGCGCAGTGGACTCGTCACCTGCGCGTAGAAGGGAAGGCCCAGCCCCCGATGCGCGCTGGGCTGGGGTCCCCACATGCCGCCGCGCATCAGCCTGCGGCGCGCGAATTGGGCGGACAGCGCCGCCTCTCCCTCGCTCGAGAGCTCCCCCAGCGCGGCGGGACCCATGTCGGAGGGAGCCTCCTGGCCGTAGAAGGGGAAGGCCAGGCCCCGCTCGAAGGCCCAGCGGGCGGCAGCCTCGCCGGCGAGGAGCATCATCTCCCGCACGAGGCCGCTCGAGCTGTCCCTCGGTATCCGCTCGATTCGTATCTCCGGGCTCTCTGCCCTTACCGATACCCGCACCTCCGGTATCTCGATCTCGATGGCGCCGTTCTCCACGCGCCGCCCCTTGCGGAGCGCGGCCGACTCGGCTAGCCGGGCGAGAGCGGGCGCCCGGCCTTCGGCCATGAGCGCGTCGGCCTCGCCGTAGGAGGCGCGCCTGACCCGCACGGTCGAGGCGCAGGCTTCGACGCTCGCGATGGAGCCGTCCGCGGCCAGGTCGATGCGGAAGGAGAGGGCCGGCGACAGCTCGCCCAGGCCCAAACCGAAGCGCTCCAGGGCCTGGTCGGGCAGCATGGGCGAGGTGAGCTCCGGCAGATAGAGGGTCGAGCCTCGGGCCAGGGCTTCCTTGTCGGCGGCCGAGTCGGGGAGTATCGCGGAGGCGGGGTCGGCCACGTGCACCCAGATGGAGCTCCCGTCCCAGGCGATCGCGTCATCCGGATCCGTGGACCAGGCGTTGTCGATGGCCCAGGCCTCCATAGCCGTGAGATCGACTCGCTGGAGCTCGCCCATGTCGGGACCTATCTCGACCCGAGGCGCCGAGAGGGGGCAGAGGGCGCGGGAAGGATGGGGGTTCACCATCTCGTCCCAGCGCCCCACCGCGAGGAGGAAGGATTGAGCCGCCTCGGGGGTCTCGGAGATGCCGAGGTCGGCGCAGGTCTTGCTCTTTGAGCTCTTGCCGTAGGCGAGGGCCTCTATTTCGGAGAGGAAGCGGCCGTCAGCCTCCTCGAAGGATGGTTCTGGACCTATCGGCTTGCGGCGAAAGGCTTTAACGCCCTTTGCCCGGTCGACGAAGGCCGATCGCTCCGCGGCCTCTCCTTCCTTTCTAGCCCGCTTCGCCGTTTCCTTCGCCACTGCCTCGTCGTCGAGGGGGAGGGGGCTGCCCTCGTCGAGCCTGAAAAGTAGGCCCTTCGTCGACTCGAGCCAACAGGCCACGACCTCGGCCGCGCCGGAGTCGCCGAATACCAGCTCGGCCAGCTCCGCCCAATCGAGCTTCGCCCCGGAGGCAGGGAGGAGCATGCGCCTGGCGGTCTCGAAATCCCCTCCCCCGGCGGGCTGGGGGAGGGCCATGACCGGCCCTTCGTGCAGGGGGAAGAGGTCCTTGTCCCTCACCCTGAGGCTCGAGCCGTCCTCGAGGCGTATTTCGATCCGATCCTTGACCTCGACGACGAGGACGGGGCGGTTCTTATAGAGGGCTAGGGCTTGGGCTCGAAACATGTGCGGGAGTATAGCGGCCGAGGAGCGGGTCGGGCAACCGAGGGCCGTGTTGCCTTCGAGGGGAGGGAATGCTATGATGGGCGAGCGGCGGCTCGTCCTTTCCCGCCGCGCAACAAGGAGGAATAGAAATGGTAGCATTGATAGTCGGAGCCATTCTCATCGCGTTCGCGATATTCGCCTGCGTCCCGGGACCCCTCGGCTGGTGGGCGGACGTCATCAATTTCCTGAAGGGCTCCCTGCCGGTGCTGGCCGCCTTCATCGGCCTCATAGCCGTCTTTATCGGTGTCGCCGACATCAAGGACAGGCTGGAGGCCAAGCGCGAAGAGGCCGAGGAGGCCAAGCAGGCCGCCTCCGAGAAGAAGGAATGACCGGGTCTCTCCCGGCTGTATTGACACTGTCTGCGATCTATGGGAATATACCGCCCGCACATTCGCGGCGCACTGCATCGCGCTCATTCCATTCGAAGGTAAGGGTATAGATACATGAAGACTGTCTTCGTCACGCCGGAGTCCGAGTTCGCTAAGCGCTCCTGGTACGTGATCGACGCCGAAGGCAAGAGCCTCGGCCGAGTGGCCGTCAAGGCCGCCTATATGCTCCGCGGCAAGAACAAGCCGACGTTCGAGCCTTCGCAGGAGACCGGCGATTTCATAGTCATCGTCAACGCCGAGAAGGTGGCCGTCACGGGCCGCAAGCGGCAGAACAAGATGTACTACCACCACACCGGCTATCCGGGAGGCCTAAAGGACTTCACCTTCAGCCAGCTCATAGCCCGCGACCCGATCGCGCCGCTCGAGCTCGCGATCCGCGGCATGCTCCCCAAGGGGCCCCTCGGGCGCAAGCTGTACAAGAACGTGAAGATCTACGCGGGAGCGAGCCATCCGCACACCGCCCAGGCGCCCGTCGCCATCGATATCGAATAAGGGGAACGAGTAGGATGATCAGGAACCTCGGAATCGGAACCGGCCGTCGCAAGTGCGCCGTCGCGCGCGTCTTCCTTCGCGAAGGCGAGGGCAAGGTCACCGTTAACGGCGAAGAGCTCGATAAGTACTTCAAGCTGAGCGAGCTCGTCGGCATCGTCCGCCAGCCCCTCCTCGTGACCGCCGCCGACAATAAGTACGACATACTTATCACCGTCGCGGGCGGCGGGCCCAACGGCCAGGCCGGCGCCTGCCGCCACGGCATCGCCCGGGCCCTCGCCCAGGTGGACCCCTCCAGCCACACGGCGCTGCGCAGCAACGGCTTCCTTACCCGCGACCCGCGAATGGTCGAGCGCAAGAAGTACGGTCAGCGCGGAGCTCGCAGGCGCTTCCAGTTCAGCAAGCGCTAAAAATGCGGATATGAAGCAATTTCCCGCGCGCTCCGATGTTGCGCGGGAAACTGCAAAGCCAAGGCGAGGGGAAAGCGATTCCTCGCCGAGGCTACGGATAGAGTCCGTACGGATGGGAGCCTCCGGAACCGCGATCGTCGCGGCCGGGGGCTCTTCATTTTTGGTGGCCCTCGGGCTCCTCGAGGAGCTCGGCCTCGAGGCCTCCGGCCTCGTCGCGGGCGCGGAGCTGGACGAGGCCTCCTCCTCCGCCCTCGCCCTCGCGGCGGAGGCCTACGAGGCCGAGAAGCGGGGCCTCTCCCTCCTGGCCCGCGCCGAGCAATCGACTTTCATGCTCAAGAACAAGCTCGAAGCCCGGGAATTCTCGAGGCGAGCCGTCGCCCACGCCCTGGACCGGCTGACCGCCTCGGGGCTGCTCGACGACAGACGCTTCGCTGCGGCCTATGCGGCCTCGCGGCTCTCCCGCATCCGGTCCAAGGCCGAGGGGCCGGCCAGCCTCGTGTCGGCGCTCCGGGAGCGAGGCATAGACCGGGCCGTCGCCGCCGAGGCGATCGCCGAGCTCTTGGGACCCGACGAGAGGGCCGCGGCCCTCGAAAAAGCGGTGGAGAAGGAAACCAAGCGATCGGGAGGCGATACGGACGAGCTCAAGCGCCGCCTTAGGAGCCTCGGGTTTCGGTCCGATGAGATCGCCGAGTTTTTCGACCGAGAATAATCTATCCTTGACATTCTCTA
>JANXYQ010000097.1 GCA_025355995.1 Spirochaetaceae bacterium
CGGCGCAAGCCGCAAGAGCACGGTCGGGCATTACGCGGGCGTGGACGCGCCGCAGGACCGCGATGCGGCAAGCCTGGCCGTTCACCTGTTCGGCCTGGCGCGGGGAGCGAGCGTCCTGCGCGCGCATGATGTGGCCGGGCACGTGCAGGCGGTGCGCTTGTGGCTGTCGCGGAGCGAGCCGCAAGGCGGTGGCTCGCGCGCGGAGGCCCTCCCGCGCGGATGGCTTCGCCGCCTCGTCGGAAAGGTCGCGTATGAGGTCCGTGCGGTTGTAGATCCTGATGAGATTGCTCTCGTAGGACTTGATCCACATGTATAGCTCGTCCTGCATCCCCGCCAGGGAGCGTCGGCTCGACTCGCGCTCTCGCGCGTTGAGGATGGAGGCGGCGGTGGACTGGAAGAGCAGCGCCTGCGCGCACAGCGCCAGGAGGGTGCAGGCGAGGCAAAGGAGGAGCACCTTCGTGCGCATGCGGAAAACCGGCAGGTGGATCACCGGCGCATTCTACCCGGCCGAGGGGTCTCGCGTAAGGCCCGGCGCATGCGGAGCCACATCGAGCCCGTATTGCGCCATCTTCTCGGCCAGGGTCTTCCGCGTCACGTCGAGCTCGGCGGCGGTCTTCGACTTGTTCCCGCCGTTGCGCGCGAGCGCCGCCTCGATGAGGCGCCGCTCGTAGCGCGCGGTGACCTCGTCCCGCAGGCCCTTGAGCGTGGTGAAGGACTCCAGGTCCTCGTCCTCGGCGCCCGCGGGCGGGCACTCGGCCGTCAGGGCGCCGATCTGCCCCTGGGCGACAGCCAGGGTGGCGAGGTCGATCGTGCGGCCGCGGCACAGCAGGACGGCCTGGTTGATCGCGTTCTGGAGCTCCCGCACGTTGCCTGGCCAATCGTGTCCCGACCAGAGCTCCACCACCTCGCTGGTCGCGCCCGACACGGACCTGTTGTACTTGCCCGCGTATTTCGCGATAAAGTAGTCCACGAGCAGCGGGATGTCGCCGCGCCGCTCCCGCAAGGGCGGCAGCCTCAGGTTCACGATGTTGATCCTGTAATACAAGTCGCTCCTGAACTCGCCGCGGCGAATGAGCTCGGGTAGGTCCTTGTTGGTCGCGGCGATGACGCGTATGTCCACCTCGATCCTCTTGGCGCCGCCGACCCGCTCGAAGCTCGACTCCTCGAGCACCCTGAGGAATTTCGACTGTACCTGGGGGGACATGTCCCCGATCTCGTCCAGGAAGAGGGTTCCGCGGTGCGCGAGCTCGAACTTGCCGATCCTGCGCTCGACCGCGCCCGTGAAGGATCCCTTCTCGTGGCCGAAGAGCTCCGAGAGGAGGAGGGTCTCCGATAGGGCGGCGCAATTGATGCCGACGAAGGGCTTGTCGCGCCGGCTGCCCGTGAAGTGGATATAACGAGCCATCACCTCCTTGCCCGTACCGCTCTCGCCGGATAAAAGGACGGTCGCCTCGCTGTCCTTGACCCTGTCCGCCAGGTCCATAAGGGAGATGTATCGCGGGTCGCGCGTGACGATGTCGTGAGAGTAGACGTTGGCGATGAGCTCGCGGCGGAGGTAGGCGTTGTCGCGCCTCAGGCGGGAGAGCTCCATGCTCCGCCTCACTGCCTCGAGCAGCCGCGCGTTGTCGATGGGCTTGAGGATGTAGTCCGAGGCGCCGTCCTTCATGGCCCTCACGGCCGACTCGACGCTGCCGTAGCCGGTCACCATCACGACCGAGAGGTCGGGGTCGCGCGAGCGCAGTTCGGACAGGAGCTCGTTCCCCCTCTCCCTGCCGCCGAGCCTGACGTCGAGGATGGCCGCCGCGAAATAGGACTTCTCGGCGAGGGCGATCGCCTCCTCGGGCGTGGCGGCGAGAGAGGCCTCGTAGCCTTCGCGGCCGAAGAATTTCCCGAGGCCGGTCCTGATGCCCTCCTCGTCGTCGACGATAAGGATCGCCCTGTCGCTCGCGCTCATCCCGCAACCTCCGCGGCCGGGAGGGCGACGAGGAGGACCGCTCCCCCGCCCTCCCCGTTGGCCGCCCGTATGGACCCGCCCCTCTTCGTGACAATGCCGTAGGTCACGGACAGGCCCAGGCCCATGCCCGCGGCGCCCTCCCCCTCGGAGGCGCGCTTCGTGGTGTAGAAGGGGTCGAATATCCGATCGATGACGCCCTCGGGTATCCCGGGTCCCGAGTCGGAGACCGAGATCTCCACGCGGCCGCCCGCGGAACTCGTCCCGACCTGGATGAGCCCCTCGCCGCCTACGGCCTGGAGGGCGTTCTTGAGCAGGTTGAGTAGCACCTGCTTGAGCTCGTCCTCTGGAATCGCGGCGTCGGGGAGGCCCGGGTCGAGGGTCTCGCGGAATTCCACCTTCCCCCCGCCGCGGAAGGGATACCCCACGAGGAGCACGAGCTCGGACGCGACCGCGTTCGCGTCGCAGCGGGGGTGGGCGTCGCCCCGGTGCTCCCGAGAGAGCCTCGGGTCGGAGAAGTCGAGGAGCTGCCGCACGATCCGCGCGATCCGCATCGTCTCGCTCTCGACGACCCGCAGCGAGGCGACCGTCTCGGGATCGCCCGACTCGCTGATCGCGTTCCCCACGTTGGCGAGTATCGAGGAGAGGGGATTGTTGATCTCGTGCGCCACCCCTGCGGAGAGCATGCCGATGCTCGCGAGCCTGTCGGCCTGGATGGCCCTCGCCTCGTAGGCGAGGCGCTCGCTCGCGTCCTCCACCACGACAATGCACCTCGCGTCATGGGTCCGCGTCGCCGCGACGAGGGGATAGAGCTTGATCTCGAAGGTCCTGCCGTCGGCGACGCGGCGCGTGATGCCACCTCGGCTCTCCCTGTCGCGTAGCGCGCCGCGGGCCGCCTCGACGAGGCCGTCGTCGAAGGGGCCTCGTTCTATCTCCGCGATGCGCGCCCCCGCCTCGCCCGCGG
>JANXYQ010000023.1 GCA_025355995.1 Spirochaetaceae bacterium
CGTTGCGTCGATAGTGGCCGTCTCCGTCGTCTGGAACATGATGTTCCACCCCGCGATGGGCCCGGTGAACAACCTCCTCCACGCCCTCGGCGTGGAGAAGCCGCCGGCCTGGGCGGCCTCCGTGATATGGGCCATGCCCACCGTGATCGGGGCGAGCGTCTGGAGGAACGTCGGCTATTACATGATCATCTACCTGGCCGCCCTGCAGGGCGTGCCCCGCGAGCTCTACGAGGCGGCGAGGATCGACGGAGCCTCCTCCTGGCAGTCCTTCCGCAAGGTGACCGTCCCGCTGTTGACGCCCGCGACATTCTTCGTCACCATGATGCTGACGATATCCTGCTTCAAGGTCTTCGATCTCATCTACGTGATGACGGGCGGGGGGCCCGGCCGGGCGACCAACGTCCTCGTATTCACGATCTACGATAGCGCCTTCGTGTCCTTCGAATACGGCTACTCGAGCGCGATAGCCATGGCGCTCTTCCTGATAGTGCTCGCGATCACGCTCGCGCAGTTCAGGGTCGAGAAGAAATGGGTGAGTTACCTATGACGGGTCGCGCCGGGACCGCGGCTGGCTCCCGCGCTGTCGGGGCCCGGATGCGGATCGAGATCGCCCTCGTGTACCTGGCCCTGGTCGTCCTGGCCGTCGGCATGCTCGTCCCCTTCGCCTGGATGGCCTCGGCATCCCTGCAGATGGACAAGGACGTCTTCCGCTTCCCCTTCCAGTGGATCCCGAGGCTGCCGCGTTGGAGGAATTTCCTGCTCATCTGGCAGCGCGTCCCCTTCCTGACCTTCTTCCTGAATACGACCAAGCTCACGCTGATCATCACCGCGCTCCAGCTCCTGACCTCGAGCCTCGCCGCCTACGCCTTCGCGCGGCTCGAGTTCAAGGGGCGCGACGTCATCTTCCTGGGCTACGTGGCCACCATCGCCATCCCCTGGCAGGTCTACATGGTCCCGCAGTTCATCATGATGCGGACACTCGGCCTCAACAACACCCACCTCGCCCTCGTCATCCTGCAGGCCTTCACGGCCTTCGGCGTCTTCCTCATGAGGCAGTTCTTCATCGGGATACCGAAGGAGCTGAGCGACGCCGCCCGGATCGACGGCCTGGGCGAATACCGGATCTACGCCCAAATCATGCTGCCCCTCTCCAAGCCCGCCCTCGCGACCCTGACGATCTTCACCTTCGTGGCCGTGTGGAACGACTTCATGGGACCCCTCATCTACCTCAACAGCGAGCGGCTCAAGACCATCCAGCTCGGCCTGCGCATGTTCATCGCCCAGTATTCGGCGGAGTACTCCCTGATCATGGCCGCCTCCCTCGTGTCCCTAGTGCCGGTCCTCGTCCTCTTCCTCTTCCTACAGCGGTTCTTCATAGAGGGAGTGGCCTCGAGTGGCGTCAAGGGCTGAGATCCTCGCGAACCCGGCCTTGGGCTCCTATCTCGCGGAGCTCGCCGCGGCGGCGGGGGAGGCGAGGTCCCGGGAGATCCCAAGCCTCCCCTTCTCCGCGTACAGGCTCTTCGAGGAGACGGGGGACAGGTCGCGCTACGAGGCCCCCTACTTCGAGAGGAGGCGAGCCCTCGTCGCCTTGGCGCTGTCGGCCTGGCTGTGGGAGGGTAGGGTCGATGACCTCGAGGACCTCGTCTGGGCCGTCTGCGACGAGTACGGCTGGGCCCTGCCCGCCCACGAGGGGCCCCTGGACCTCTTCGCCTGCGAGACGGCCTTCGCCTTGGCCGAGATCCTCTCCCTCCTCGAGGGCAGGCTGGCCCCGAAGGTCGTCGATCGCGCCAGGGCCGAGGTCGAGAGGAGGGTCCTCGTTCCCTTCCTCGCCCGGGCGGAGCCCTGGCCCTTCGAGCTGATGCGCAACAACTGGTGCGCAGTCTGCGCGGGGTCGATTGGCGCCGCCGCCCTCTATCTGATCGGCGAGCCGGGCAGGCTGGACGCCGTCCTCTCCAGGGCGCTTCCCACCCTCGACCGCTTCCTTGAGAGCTTCACGGAGGACGGAGCCTGCCTCGAGGGGCTGGGCTATTGGACCTACGGGCTCGGCTTCTACGTCTCCTTCGCCGAGCTCCTGGAGCGGCGCTCCGGCGGCGCCGCCGACCTGCTCTCGAGGGACAGGCTTCCCGGGATCGCAGCCTTCCAGTCCAAGGCCTACCTGAACGGCTCCCTGGCCCTGAGCTTCGCCGACGGCGCGCCCGGCGAGCGCTACCGGATCGGGCTCGCGGATTTCCTCTCGCGCAGGTACCCCGAGGCCTCGCGGCCAGAGAGGTCCCTCGCCGCGGGCTTCGGCCACGATCGCTGCGGGCGCTGGTGCCTCTCCTACCGCGACCTCCTGTGGGCCGAGGCCGCGCCGCCACCGGCGCGAGCGCCGCGGCCGGCGGGCGCGAGCCGGGAGGGCGCCTGGCTGAGCGAGGCCCAATGGCTGATCTGCCCGGCCGCGGGCGAGGCCGGCCTGGCTTTCGCCGCGAAGGGCGGGCACAACGGCGAGCCCCACAACCACAACGACGTCGGCTCCTTCGAGCTGGTCCTCGGCGACGAGATGCTGATGGCGGACCTCGGGCCCGGGGAATATACGAGGGACTACTTCAACGAGCGGCGCTACTCGATCTTCTGCACTTCCTCACTGAGCCACAGCCTCCCTATCATCGAGGGGAGAGGGCAGGAGGCCGGGGCCGAGCGCCGCGCGCGGGACGTGGAGTTCAGGCGCGAGGGCGGGCGCTGTCTCCTCCGCATGGACCTGGCCGCCGCCTACCTCTGCCCGGAGCTCCTGCGCCTGCGAAGGAGCTTCGACTTCGACGGCTCGAGCCTCCTGATCATCGTCGACGAGTTCGAATTCTCGAAGCCCGGCGCGGCTGTCACCGAGCGTTTCGTGACGGGCCTCCTCCCCTCGGCCATCGCGAAGGCCGAAGGAGGAGCCCTGAGGCTGGGTTCGGGCGGCAGGACGCTCTCGCTTTCATCTTCCCTTCCCTCTGGCCAGAGCGACCTCGTCGCCCGCGAGCACCGCGCCCACGACGGGAGCGCGATCCACGTCACCTGCCTCGACTACGCCTTGCCCCGCTGCGCCGCGTCCTTCTCGGTCTCATTTGAGTTTCGCCTGTCCCCAGAGTGAAGGACGAAGCGCCCTCAATACCCCAGCTCCTCGGCAAGCAGGATCACGTGGATCCTGTCCTTCTCCTTGAGCCCGTGGTGGATGATGCCGGTATAGTTGCACATGCGCTCGGGGATGAGGCAATCGACGCAGGCGCCGGTCTCCGCGCAGGGAGTCGCGTGCCCGAGGCGCCGGCAATTCAGCGGGGCGATGCGGCGAAGGCGCGCGAAGGCCCCCTCCAGGTCCGCCACGATCTTGTTCACCCCGGCCACGATTATCACGCGCTCCGGGCCGAAGATCATCGCGGCCACCCTGTTGCCGGAGGAGTCGATGCAGACGAGCTCCCCCGCCCTCGTGATGGCGTTCACTCCAGTGACGAAAACCTCGGAGAGGAGGGCCTCGCGGTAGGCCGCCATGGTCTCGGCCCAGCTCGCGGCGGCGTAGCGGTCGATGAGCCTGTAGGGTCCCGCGCGGAGCCTGTCCACGACGCCGAGCTCGGCCAGGGTCATCGAGCCGCCCAAGCCCACCCTCGAGTTCGGGGGGATGAGGCCGAAGAGATGCTCGAGGGCGCCCTCGCGCCCGTCGAACGCGGCCGCCGCGAAGCCCCGTCCCCGCAGGACTCGGGCCATGTCCCGCGCGGTCTCGCCGAGCGCTGTCACGATGCCCCTCTCCCGCGGAGCCTCGTCTCGAGCTCGACGAGCCTCGCTCCCGACCGTACGGCGATTTTTCCCGAAGCCGGGTCGAGGGCGATCCGGGGCGGCGAGGCCCAGGCCTCCGCCCCTTCATCCCCGACGCTCCCTACGCCCGCGATCACGGCGCAGGAGAGGAGGCTCAGGCCCTTGCCGATGCGGCCGCGGAGGATGGGTATGAGGACCTTGGGGTAGAGGACGTTCAGGTTGGGCTCGGGCCTATGGAGCTCGGCGGCGCGGCCGCCCGACAGCTCCGCGATCCCGCCGTAGGCCCAGGGGAAGGAGGCCAGGAGGGCGCCCGGCCGCGGCGAATCGAGGGCCGGCTCGACCGGCAGGTCGAACCCGTTCTCGTCGGGCAGGGAGAAGCCGCCCTCGGCGCACTGGAGCTCCCGCGCGGATTCTATCTCGTGGACGCGCAGCTGCCAGGGCCCGAGGGGGAGGACCCAGGTCCTGATGACGACGTCGGGCCAGGGTTCCCAGGTCGAGAGGACGTACTCGTCGCAGGAGCGGCGGTCGCGGCTCTGCCTCCTCTCGCGCCAGTAGCCGTCGCCCTCGGACAGGAGGAGGCTCGAGTCGCAGCCCGTCTTGCCGAGGTCGTAGGAGGAGCGGGAGACGCAGAACCCGAAGCGGTTGGAGTAGGCGAATTTTGCGTACTTGGCGGCCGCGTTGGTCGACTCCCAGCAGGGATACTGCCCCGCGTTGAGGAGGACGACGTGCTCGCCCTCCCCGGCCCCCGACCTGCAGGCCAGGAGGTTGGGCGGCGCGTTGCGCGAAACCGCCGCTAGGGGAGGCAGGCTCTCCTCGGCGGCCGCCCAGAAAGGGTGGTCTCCCGGCAAGGCGAGTACGAGGTAGGCCTTGAGCGCCCAGTAGGGCGAGCCGGGCGAGTTGTACTGCTCCGCCATCACCGGGTTGGGATAGCCGTAGCCAATCGTCAGGATCCCCTCGTGGTCGAGGATCGGCCTCGAATACCAATGGCGGAGGTTGCGGAGGACGAGGCCCTTGAGGGCGCCCCAGGGGACGACCTCCTCGCCGGCGAAGGCGCAGGCCGAGAAGAAGGCCGCGGCGGCGAAGCGGTAGCAGAGGGAACGGCCGAAGGGTACGGAGGAGCCGTCCGAGGCGAACCAGGGAAGGTACTGCCGCGCGAAGAGCCTGGCCCTCTCCCTGAAGCGCAGCGCGCGTTCGGGATCCTCGGCCCCCGCGACCGCCGCGTAGACCAGGCCGTAGAAGTGGAAGGCGAATGGATTGTAGAGGTCGTAGTTGGTCTCGTCGATGTACCAGCCCTCGTCACGGTAGAGGGCATCTATGGCCCGGAGGCTGCCCTCCATCCGAAGGGGGTCGTAGTCCCGCCCCAGGCGCCTCAGCGCGAGGTTGACTAGGACGCGGAAGAATTCCCAATTCGTCGGGGGGAGTTCGACCCCGTTGATCGTCCCGAGCCAGGCGGCGAGGCCGCTTCGGGCCTTCTCGCCGAGGGGCTCCCAGAAGGTCCCGGGCGCGATGATGAGGGAGAGGGCGATCGAGGCCATCTCCACGTAGCGCTGGTTCCGCTCGCCCCCGACGCCCCAGTAGTGCGGGCCTCCGGGATCGGTTCCCGCGGCGAGCCCCTCGCGGACGAGGCCGATGGCCTCGAAGGCGGCGCCCCCGGCCACGCCTCCCGCCGCGTAGGGCGCGAGTCCCCAGAGGAGGCGGGCCTCGCCCTCCATGAGGGCGGCCACCTCGTCGTAGAGCGCCGAGCCGTTGCCCAGGTGTAGGCCGGAATTCCCCCGGACGAAGCGGCCGAGGAGGGGGCGCATGAGCTGGTCGAGGCTCGCGGCCAGGTCCTCGCGGCTCCTGAGTGGGTTAGCCGATACCGGAAGCTCCCATCGCATCATGCGGCTGTCACCAGTAGGGCTTCCAGGAGAGCTGGAGGCGGGCGAGGAGCTCGAGGTAGAAGTAGTCGCCCCAGATGCAGCACTCGTCAACGCCCTCTCCGGCCGGCTTGCTGTACACGGCGTGGAGGAGGAGGCCGTTCGAGAGCGCGTCGCCGGCGGCCGCGTAGCGCCGCGCGAGGGAGGCCCCGATCGCGGCGGCGGCGTTCTCGAAGGGGCGCCGGCGCGGGTCGGCCGCCGGGAGGGAGCTGGCCAGCTCGAGGAGGCCGCAGGCCGCGATCGCCGCCGCCGATGAATCGCGCTCCTGGGAACCCTCTACGAAGGCGAGGTCCCAGTAGCAGATCAGGTCCTGGGGCAGGCGGTTGAGGAAGTAGTGGGCGAGCCGCGACGCCGTCTCGAGGAGACAGGGGTCCCGGAGGTAGCGGAAGCCCAGGGCGAGGCCGTAGATGCCCCAGGCCTGGCCTCGGGCCCAGCAGGAGGAGTCCGAGTAGCCCTGTGCGGTCGAGCCGCGCAGGGGCTTCCCGCTCTCGAGGTCGAAATAGTAAGTATGATAGCTCGAGCCGTCGGCCCGGAGGAGGCTGCCGTTGGCCGCCGAGAGGTGGGCTGCGGCGGCCTCGCGGTAGTAGGGATCGCCCGTCTCCTCGCTGGCCCAGAAGAGGAGGGGGAGGTTCATGGCGCAATCGATGATGATGCGGCCGCGTTGCGCGCTATCGCCCAGGTCGCCCCAGGCCTGGATGATGCCCGCCTTCTCGAAGTAGCGGCCCATCAGCAGGGCGGCGGCCTTGAGGGCGGCGGCGCGCGCGGCCTCGTCGCCCGCCAGCCGCCACGCGGCCACGCAGGAGAGGCTGTAGAGGAAGCCGAGGTCGTGGGTCTCCACGGCGATGCGCTCGTCCAGGCGCCGCCTGAAATCGGGAACCTGGGCGAGGGCGGCCTCGCGGAAGCGGGCGTCGCCCGAGAGCTCGTGGGAGAGCCAGAGCAGGCCGGTCCAGAAGCTGGAGGTCCATTCCCTGTTCGGGATGGCCTGATAGCGCCGGCCCGCGCTCGAAGGCGCGGGATAGGAGCCGGCCGGGAAGCTCGCGAGATTGGCCCTCGTCCGTTCCAGTGCGGGCTCGGTCGCCGCCCTCCAGAAGGATTCCTCCAGCTCGGGCCAGGACTCGAAGCGCTCCGGGGCGCGCAGCCCCTCGTCGGAAATTTCCTTCATGATCGTTCCTCCGTCGTCGCGGGTTCACTCCGGTGCCAGCTCATGAGCCGCGCCGTCGCCGCCGCCCCCAGCGCGAAGAGCCCGGCGACGGCGATGAAGGGCGCCAGCGGGCTCAGGGCGAAGAGCCAGCCCGCCAGGGCGCCGGTCGGTATCGAGAGCAGCATGGCCAGCATATTCACCAGGCCGAAGAGCTCCGCGCGCTGCTCGTTCGGGACCGAGTTCATGAAGACCGAGTCGCGGTAGGTGCTGAGGAGGAGGAAGGCGGCGGAGCTCAGGCCCTGGACGAAGAGGACCACGAAGAGCATTCCCCTTCCCAAGAGCAGGAAGGAGAGGCCGCCGCCCATGCAGAGGACGAAGCCCAAGAAGAGGCCCCTGCGCTCGGCCGTCTTCGGGATGCGCGGAAGGATGACGGAGAAGAGGAAGATGGTGATCAGGCTGTTGACCGCGGGGACCACGGAGAGCTCGGCGGTCGAATAGCCCAGGCCGTCCTTCAGGTACAGGATCTGGAAGAAGGTGAAGGACTGGACGGCCGTCGCGATCAGGTAGATCGAGGTCAGCACGAAGAAGTGCTTGTCCCGGGCGGCGCGGGCCAGGCTGGTCATCTGCTCCGCGACGAGCCTCAGGAGCGGGGTCCCCCTCGTCTTCTCGAGGATCAGCCTGCCGTTCTCCGTCTCCGTCGTGAGCTTGTACCGCAGGAAGAACATGGTCGTCATGAAGGCCGCGCCGAGCAGGTAGGTGACCCGCATCGTCGGAACGACGCCGAAGCGTTGGAGGAGGAGTCCCGCGGCGAGGGTGACGAAACCCCCCGTCGACCCGATCAGGTAGACGATCCCGTAGATCTTGACGCGCTGGTCCTCCCGGGCGTCCTCCGTCAGCAGGAGGTTCCACGAGACCATGACGACGCGGACCGCCGAGTTGAATAGGGCCGCGACGAGGAACCACGCGAAGCCCTGGGCGAAGGCCCAGATGGTCATGCTCAGGGACCAGGATACTATGTCCCAGATCAGGCTCGTGATCCGCCTTCCGAATTTGTTGGTGAAGGGGCCCGACAGTATGAAGAAGAAGAAGGAGAAGAATAGGCCGGCGGAATTGACCAGGCCCATCTGGATGCTCGTCAGCCCGAGCCCCTCCATGTAGAGCGGGGCGAAGTAGACGATGACGCCGCCGAAGAGGGCCCAGAGGGGCTCCACCATGAGGCAAGAACGGGAATTATTGGGCAGGTCCGCGAGGATTCTCATGTGACAGACATCATAGCCGGCGGCGCTGGTTATGCCCAGGCGTTTCGGACTAAACTATCGCGATGGCCGACGGACACGAGAACGACCCGCTGCACGGAATCACCCTCGAGGCGATGCTCATTTTCCTCGTCGCCTGCTACAAGTGGGAGGGCCTGGCCGAGCTCATCCCGGTCCGTTGCTTCATGAATGACCCGAGCATCAAGTCCAGCCTCACCTTCCTCAGGCGCACGCCCTGGGCGAGGGCCAAGATCGAGGCGCTCTATCTGGGGAAACTATAGCCGAGGCGGCGCCGCCAGCGCGTCGAGGAGGGCATGCCAGGCCAGGGTGGCGCACTTGACCCTCGCCGGGAATTTAACCACCCCCCTGAAGGCGACGAGGTCGCCCATCGCGTCCAGCCCCTCGAGGGGGGCTTCCCCGCGCAGTATCCGGATAAAGGCCCCGCAGGCCT
>JANXYQ010000050.1 GCA_025355995.1 Spirochaetaceae bacterium
TCGTAGGGCGTCGCCTGGTACACGTAGTAGTTGAGCCAGTTCGCGTACAGCAGGTGGGCGTGGGACCGCCAGGTCATGAGGGGCGGCAGCCGCGGGTCGTCCCCGGGGAAATAATTGGCGGGCACGCGGATGGGCAGTCCCTTGGCGACGTCGCGGTCGTATTCGGCCTTCAGGGTCAGACGATCGTACTCGGGATGGCCGGTGACGTAGACCTCGCGGCCGTCGCGGGAGACCGCCATGTAGGCGCCCGCCTCCTCGGAGACGGCGAGAAGCTTCAGCGCCGGCTCGGCCTCGAGGTCCTCGCGCCGGACCTCGGTATGCCTTGAGTGAGGCGCGAGGAAAACCTCGTCAAAGCCGCGCAGCAGCGGGTCCTTCAGGTCCAGCGCCCTATGATGGAAGAGGCCGAACATCTTCTCCCGGAGCGCGTGCTTCTTTATGCCGTAGCGGTAGAAGAGCCCCGCCTGGGCGCCCCAGCAGATATGGAGAGTGGACCACACGCTCTTCCGCGACCACTCCATGAGGGCGCAGAGCTCGGGCCAGTAGTCCACCTCCTCGAAGGCCATGGTCTCGACGGGGGCCCCTGTCACGACCAGGCCGTCGAAGCGCTCGCCCAGGACGCGCTCGAGGGGCTCGTAGAAGGCGTCGAGGTGCTCGGTCGGCGTATTCTTGGACTCGTGACTGCCCATGCGCACGAAGCTGATGTCGACCTGGAGCGAGCTGTTCCCGAGTAGCCTGAGCAGCTGCGTCTCGGTGACGAGCTTCGTGGGCATGAGATTGACCACGGCGATGCGCAGGGGCCGTATGTCCTGGTGGGCCGCCCTGTCGTCCGTCATCACGAAGATATTCTCGTCGGCGAGCTCGGCCCTCGCCGGAAGGTCGTTCGGTATCCTCACTGGCATCGGCTCTTCCCCTCCTCGACCTTCGATAGCATCCGAGTGAATACGTCGCAGGTATAGCAGGCGCCGGCTCCCGGCTTGGCGGCGCAGAGCCGCCCCGTGAAGAACCAGCAGAAGCGGCCCTCCTTGGCGACGAAGGCCACGCATTTCGAGCGCGAGGCCTCAGGGCAGTCCTTCGACTCCCAGCAGGGCTCGGCGGCCTCTATCTCGTCCTCGTTTAGCTTAAATAGCAGAAAGTACAGAAGGCGCTCGACGTGGGCCGGCACATTGCGCCAGCCCTGCTCGTAGCTCTCGACCGCCTTGAGGGAGACGCCGAGGAGCTCGGCCAACTCCCGCTGGCTCTTCCCCAAGGAGGAGCGGAGGCGGGCGAAATCCGCTCCGGCCATCCGCTCGGGCGGCTGCGCCTTTTTAGCCGTGGGCATCTTGACAAGCCTCCCTCGATTGCCACAAAGTGGTACTGCCACAGTGTGGTATAAAATCGGGTTTTTAGCAAGGGGGCGCAGATGCGGAACTATCCATGCGGGATGCTCGAGCCCCGCCGTAGCGTGGGGCATCGCGGGAAAACCAGCTAGGGCTTCGCGTACGCGACGGCCGATCCTTACGCATATGGAGACTGCAATGGCCAACGAAAAAAGACAGGGCTTCGAGACCGCGGCGATACACGCGGGCCAGGTCGTGGACCCGACTACACTCTCGCGCGGCGTTCCGATATTCCGCACGAGCTCCTTCGTGTTCAAGAGCGCCGAGCATGCGGCCAACCTCTTCGCCCTGAAGGAATTCGGCAATATTTACACCAGGCTCGGCAATCCCACGAACGCCGTGCTCGAGGATCGCATCACCGCCCTGGAAGGCGGCGCGGCCTCGGTGACGGCCGCCTCAGGCACGGCGGCGATCTTCAATACGATCGTCACGATCGCGAGGGTCGGCGACGAGATAGTCTCGGCCTCCAACCTCTATGGAGGCACCTATACCCTTTTTGACGCCATCCTCCCCGACCTCGGCATCGCCACGAAGTTCGTCGACGTAAAGGATCCCCAGAACTTCGAGAAGGCGATCACGCCCAAGACCCGGCTGCTCTTCGTCGAGACCATAGGCAACCCCGTCCTCGACGTGGCCGACATCGCCGCCATATCGAAGATCGCCAAGAAGCACAAGCTGCCCCTCGTAGTGGACGCCACCTTCACGACACCCTACCTCCTGAAGTCCATAGAGCTGGGCGCGGACATCGTCGTCAACTCGCTCACGAAGTGGATCGGCGGGCACGGCACCGCGATAGGCGGCGTCGTCACCGACGCCGGCACCTTCGACTGGTCTGACCCCAAGTTCGCCCTCTTCACCCAGCCCGACAAGAACTACCACGGCCTTCGCTGGGGCATCGACCTCCCGCCCGAGATGCGCAAGATCGCCTTCGCCCTGAGAAATCGCACGGTGCCGCTGCGAAACATCGGCGCGTGCCTTTCGCCCGACAATGCCTGGATCTTCCTTCAGGGCCTCGAGACGCTCAATCTCAGGCTGGCCCGCCATTCCGAGAACGCCCTCGCCGTGGCCGAGCACCTCCAGAAGCATCCCAAGGCCGCTTGGGTGCGCTACCCGGGGCTCAAGGGCGACCCCAGCCATCCCGTCGCCGAGCGGCTCCTCAAGAAGGGCTATGGCGGCATGGTCGTCTTCGGGGTGAAGGGCGGCAGGAGCGCGGGCGAGAAGTTCATCGAGAGCCTCGGCCTCTTCTCGCACCTCGCCAACGTGGGCGACGCGAAGTCGCTGGCCCTCCACCCGGCTAGCACCTCGCACTCGCAGCTGTCGGAGGAGCAGCAGAAGGAAGCGGGACTGACGCCCGACCTCGTGCGCCTCTCCATCGGGCTCGAGAGCGTGGAGGACATCGTCGGGGATTTGGACCAGGCCCTGGCCAAGGTCTAGCGCCGGTTCCTTGACGAAAAGGGCCGCCCCTCGCCGGGGCGGCCCTTCTCTTTCCCGAAAAGCCGGCTGGGTTAGGCCTGCGGCTCCTCGAAGAGCCAGGTCGAGAGGTAGCGCTCGCCGGTATCCGGCAGGATGACGACTATCGTCTTGCCCGCGCTCTCCGGCCGCGAGGCGACCTGGATGGCTGCCCACAGGGCGGCGCCCGAGGAGATGCCCACGAGTATGCCCTCTTCCTTGGCGAGCTTCCTCGAGGTCGCCCCCGCGTCATCGCTTTTCACGACCATTACCTCGTCGACGGCCTCGCGCTTGAAATTCTTGGGGATGAAGCCCGCGCCGATGCCCTGGATCTTGTGGGGACCTGCCCTGCCCTCGGAGATGACGGGCGAATCGGTGGGCTCTATCGCGATGATCTTGACGCCGGGTTTCTTGGCCTTCAGGCCCGCGGATACGCCGGTGACCGTGCCGCCCGTGCCCACGCCCGCCACCACGATATCGATCTTCCCTCCGGTGTCGCGCCAGATCTCCTCGGCGGTCGTCGTGCGGTGGATCTCGGGGTTGGCGGGGTTGTCGAACTGCATCGGGATGAAGGAGTTCGGCGTGGCCGCAGCGATCTCTTCCGCCTTGGCTATGGCGCCCTTCATTCCCTTGGGGCCCTCGGTGAGCACGAGCTCGGCGCCATAGGCGGCCAGCAGCTTGCGGCGCTCGACGGAGAAGGTTTCCGGCATGGTGAGGATGATGCGGTAGCCCTTGGCGGCGGCTACGGCGGCGAGGGCCACTCCCGTATTGCCGCTCGTCGGCTCGATTATTACGGAGCCGGGCTTGAGCAGACCGCGCTTCTCCGCATCCTCGATCATCGCGAGGCCGATGCGGTCCTTGACGCTGGAGAAGGGATTGAAGGACTCGAGCTTGGCGAGCAGGGTCACGTCGGAGCTCGGCCCGAGCGCCTTGATCTTGACCAGGGGCGTGTTCCCGACGAGGTCGGTGATCGTCTCGGCGTATGACATGTTGTCTCCTTATATCGAATAGTCGGGCGCGCGGGGCGCGGCGACATCGCCGACGCTCACGCTCGCGAGGTAATCGTGGACGACCGTCTCGAGGCCGGTCCAGACGGGCAGGGTCGGGCAATCGGCTGAGCGGGCGCAGAGCTCCGGCCGGTCGGTACACTCGAGGAGGGAGCTGCGCCCCTCCAGCACCTCCACTACTTCCAGCACGGCGACCTCGGCGGGAGAGCGGGCCAGCTCGTAGCCGCCCTTGGCGCCTCGAGCCGACCTTATGATGCCGGCGTTTCGCAGGGGCACTACGAGCTTCGCGAGATAGGTCTCCGGTATCCCCTGGCGCTCGGCGATGGATCCGAGGTCGATGGGCCCCAGAGCCCCGCGCTGCGCGAGGTCGATGAGGAAGCGCAGGCCATACCGCGAGCGGGTAGAGATAAAACTCACAATTCCCCCTAACTGGACCATTATAGGATTGATTAATTTTCTGCTGAAAGTCAAGGGGGAATGCAAAGCTATGCCGAGCGAGCTCCGAAAAGCCCGTCCAGCACCGCCTTCGTCGCGGCGCCGGAGCCCATCGTGAAGAAGTGGAGGCAGGGAGCGCCGGCGTCCAATAGGTCGCGCGCGAGCCCCACGGACCACTCGATGCCGGCCGCCCGTTCCTCCGCGGGGCTGCGCGCATCCGAGAGGGCCGAGACGAGGCCCTGGGGAAGGTCTACGAAAAAAGTCCGCGGGATCGAGGCGAGGGACGAGGCGCGGAGCACGGGCTTGATGCCGGGCACGACGGGAACCGCGACTCCGAGGGTCGCCAGGCGGCGGACTAGCTCGGAGTAGTAGCGGGCCTCGAAGACCATCTGGGTTACGACGAAGGAGGCCCCCGCGTCGACCTTCTCCTTTAGGCGCAGAATGTCCGCCTCGAGGTTGGGAGCCTCGAAGTGCTTCTGGGGGTAGCCCGCGACCCCGACGCAGAAGGCCGTGGGCCTGCCCTCGGAGGGCGGCGTATAGCGGCCAGCGTTGAGCGCGGCCACGTGCGCGACGAGGTCGACCGCGTGGGCGTAGCCCTCGCCCTTGACCGCTCCTGCCTTCGCGCGGATCCCGGGAGGCGCGTAGCGCTCATCGCCGCGGACGACGAAGAGATCGCGGAAATTCGCATAATGCAGGTCGATTAGGAGGTCCTCCATTGAGAGCCGGTCCGCCCCGGAGGCGACGAGGTGAGGCACTGTCTGGACGGAGAATTCCTCGCGTATCGCGACGGCCGTCCCGAGGGTGCCCGGCTTCGTCCTTAAGGCGACCCGCGAGGGGCCCTCCCCCGAATCGGCCCAGGCCCTGCCGGCAGGGTGGTCGGTGACGCTTACGAAGGCGGGATCGTGGGGTATCAGCAGTCCCACTGCGCCTTTGATCTCCTCGATATCCCCGCCTCGCGCCGGGGGAACGACCTCGATCGAAACGCGCCCGCCCTTCGCCAGGGCGTCGATGATTCTATCCATGGCAACAGTATTACGCGAAGAGGGCGTCGTGGGCTACCCTGAGCGCCTCGTCGCCGCGCCTGCCGTCCACGAGGAAGCGGAAGGAGGAGCCGTCCCTCCCCGGAGAAAAGGCTCGCGCCTGGAGCCCGCTCGCCTCGAAGGCCAGGAGCACGGCAGCCGCGGCCTTGGAAGCGCCTCCTCCCGCGACGGTGATCGTCGCGCCACCCGTGGGGCCGCGCCTGAGGGCCAAGGCCTGGGGACCGCGAGGCCCCGCGGAGCGGCCTTCGCCCACTCGGGTCTGCCCCGCAAGCGAGGGGCCGCCGAGGATGCGCAGCGGCACGAGCGAGGCCCGGAGGGGCTCGACGCAGCGTTGATGGAGGATATTCGCTCCGCCAAGCGCCAGGGCCTCGGCCTCAGCGTAGCTCAGATCCCGGACGGGCCTGGCGCCCGGCACCAGGGCGGGATCGGCCGTGAAGAAGCCCGCCACGCCTTTGATGAAGTCGCAGCTCGCCGCACCGATGCAGGCCGCGATGACGGCCGCGCTGTAATCCGAGCCGCCCCTCCCGAAGAGCCGGGGCTCGCCGTCCGATCCGACCCCGTAGAAGCCCGGCACGACGGCCGCATCGACCCCCGAGAGGGCCGCACGGATGCGCGGCGCCGAGGCGGGGATATCGGCCTCCGACCCGTCGCTCCCCTCCACGGGAGGGAGGGCGACGAGGCCGAGCCTGCCGGGCTCGATGACCGGCGCGGGCCTGCCCAATGCGGCCAAGGCGAGGGCGACGCAGACCGCGGAGAGCCTCTCGCCCGTCGCGAGGATACGCGTCGCGAGGATACGCGTCGCGTGGATACGCGCCGCGCCGTCGGCCGCGCGCCGGTCGAAGAGCAGCGAGAGCCCGCCGAGGAGGCGCTCGATCTGGACGAGCCCGGCCTCTCGGGCGGCGGCAGGTGCGCCGAAGGCGGCCGCGAATTCCCGGTATTCCTCCCGCAGCTCGGAGATGAGCTCCGAGGCTTCGGTGGGAGCGCTCAGCGCGGCCCCGAGCCTCTCGGTGACGCCCTTGAGCGCCGAGACCACGACGACGAGAGGGCCTTTGTAGCCGTCGAGGGTGCTTAGGATCGCCTCGGCGTCGCAGGGACCCCTCAGGACGGAGCCCCCTAGCTTGATGACGGAATGCTTCATGATGATCGCTTCCTCGGATCCGAAGTGCCGACGAACCCGGGCACCATCCGTCCCGCGTCTTCGGGACGAACCCCGGGATACCATCCCGAGTTCTTTGGGCGCCCGGGGCGTCACATCATCATTGAGGAAGTGTAATAGGAGGTAAGGTGGGAGGAGGAGGAGGAAGCGCGGAAAGCGAGAGAGTAGTTCGTATCCGGCCTCCTTATTGACATGAGGATAATTCCGATCGCTCCCGAGGGTCAAGTGTCGTTGACCTGCCGACGCGCGACGTCATAGAGTGCTGGCATGGATAAGTACCTTATCGAGGGCGGAATTCCCGTCAAAGGAAGAATCAAGGCGAGCGGCAACAAGAACGCCGCCCTTCCATGCATCGCGGCCACTACCCTGGCCCGGGCCCCAGTCGTGCTCCGCAACGTCCCGGATATCGAGGACGTGCAGGTGATGATCGAGGTGCTCAGGCACCTCGGCGCCTCGGTCGATAGCGTCGGCCCCAACGCCTGGCGCGTCGACCCGACCACGCTGAACCGCTCGGACGTGCCGCCCGAGCAGGCGCGCAAGGTCCGGGCCTCCATACTTTTCGCCGGGCCCCTGCTCGCCCGCTTCGGCAAGGTGGAGCTCCCGCCTCCCGGCGGCGACGTCATAGGCCGGCGCAGGATAGACACGCACGTCCTCGCCCTCGAGGAGCTGGGGGCGCGCATCGAGATGGACGGCGCGTTCCGCTTCTCGGCCAACAAGCTGGTCGGGGCCGACATCTTCCTCGACGAGGCCTCCGTCACAGGCACCGAGAACGCCGTGATGGCGGCGGTCCTCGCGGAGGGCCGCACAGGCATCCGCAACGCTGCGAGCGAGCCGCACGTGCAGGACCTCTGCCGCCTCCTCGTCGCGATGGGGGCCAAGATCGAGGGCATCGGCTCCAACGTGCTCCGCGTCGACGGGGTAAAGGAGCTGGGCGGGGCGGATTTCACCATCGGCCCCGACTATATGGAGATCGGCTCCTTCATCGGCCTCACGGCCGTCACCCGAGGCGAGCTCGAGATAGAGGGCGTCGAGCCCGAGGACCTGCGGCCCATCAAGGTCGCCTTCGGCCGCCTGGGCATCAGCTGGACGCTCAAGGACAGGCTCCTCGTCGTGCCCTCCGGCCAGTCCATGCGCGTCGTGGCCGACCTCGGCGGGCAGATCCCCAAGATCGACGACTCGCCCTGGCCCGGCTTTCCACCCGATCTCACCTCGATAATGACCGTCGTCGCCACGCAGACGGAGGGTACGGTCCTCATCCACGAGAAGATGTTCGAGTCGAGGATGTTCTGGGTGGACAAGCTCATCGGGATGGGCGCGAAGATCGTGCTCTGCGATCCTCACCGCGCCGTCGTCTCGGGGCCGGCCAGGCTGCGCGGCGATTCGCTCACCTCGCCCGACGTGCGCGCCGGCATGGCCATGGTCATCGCGGCGCTCTGCGCGGAGGGCACCAGCGCGATACACAACGTCTATCAGATCGAGCGGGGCTACGAGGACATCTGCGATCGGCTGCGCGGGATCGGCGCTAGGATCACCCGCGTCGAGGATTGCTAGACCGGTTCAGGCTCGCGATTCTGACGATGTCAGCTCCGCATAGGCGGCGCGCAATTCGCGGAACCTCCCGCCGTCGTCGAGCGCGGCGCCCTGCGCCGCGTCCGGGTGGAAGAGCCTCGAAAGGCGGCGGTACGCGCGCTTGACCTCCGAACGCGGCGCCCCGGGCGAGAGCCCGAGCACCGTCCAGGGATCGCGCTCCCCGGGGAAGGAAGCGAGCCTCGCGGCGAGCAGCTCCCTCGCGCCGAGCCCGCAGTCCCCCAGGGCCGCCCGCAGCGCGAGCTCGGCGCCGCTCTCCAGCCTCGCCCCGCCGAGCGCGGCGAGGGCGTAGGCCCAGTCCGCGAGGAGCCGCCTCGCGGCATCCGCCTCCGAGGTGGCCAGCCACCGCGCCAGGGCCGGCAGGTCCGCGCGGGAGGCTCGAGCGGCCACGTCGACGATGCGCTCGGCCTCCCGCCTCGCGCGCCCTCCCGGGGGTATCGCTTCGGCCGAGAATCGGTCGAACAAGGCGCGCCTCGCCTCTCGGTCGGCGATCCCCGCCCACTCTCCCCTGAGCGCGACGCAGGAGGCGGCCGAGTACCCCGGCAGGGGCTCCGGCGGAGGCCCCCCGGCAGGGCTCCCGAGGAAGGCTTCGATTCTCCCGCGGGACTTGGCCTCGTTGCGCGCGACGTCGAGCATGGCGCCGATGACGAACCCCGCTCCGGCCCCGAACCAGCCGGCGAAGAGGCCCGCAAAGGCGCCCGCCGTCGCGCAGGCTCGCGGGCCGAGGACGCGGGCCAGCCTTCGCGGCCAGGGGACGCTAATCGGCGGCGCTGCCATCGACTTCGCGGGCGCCGGCCATCAATAGGACCGCGAGGAAGAGGACGAGGGTCCTGAGGCCCGCCGCGAGCAGGAGGGAGGAGAGGCCGGGGAGTATCCTGGCCGACCACATCGATATGAGGAGGTCTATCCTCCCGGCGATGAGGAACACGGGCACGAGGGCGGCGGCCATGACCGGGACCAGGGCGTAGAGGCCCCGGGGGAAGCCGCCCTTGCGCCTGCGGAAGCGCCCCCCAGCGAGGGCGCCGAGGGCGGCGGCCGTAAAGATCGCGAAGGGAAGGGCGCTCCGGGCGAGGAGGTCGTCGATGATCGGCTGCTTGTCGATGCCGAAGTCCTTCGCGTTCCCGACGGCCTTCCAAGCTTCGAGCAGGGAGAGGGAGGAGGGATCGACGCGGGCGGATAGGGCGCGCAGGGCCAGCTCGGGAAGCAGGGGCAGCTGCAGCAGGTTGGCCGGTCCCGCCGTGGGACCGGCGCTCCAGGACGGCCTGGTGACGTTAGCCGGCCTGTTCCTCTCGACGCAAACCAGGAGGATCTTGCCGTCCGTGAGCTTCGCGTAGGGACTCCGCACGAGGGCCCGGAGGGTTCCCGAGCTCGACTCGAGGTACTCGAATTCGCGGAAGTACAGCGCCCCCCCGGACCAGGACGCGTCCTTGGCGGCGATGATCCTGAGGGGCCCGGCCTTGGGCGCGCCCTTCGCCCCGGTTGGAGGGGAGGGGACGCGGAAGAAAATATCCGAGACGAGGTAGGAGGCTATGGACCCATCGACCTCGTCCTTGAAAAAGGCCGCCTTCTCGGTCTCGGCGAGGCTCTCGGAGAGGTAGCGCCTCACGTCCGGGTCGTCGGCGTGCTTAGCGTCCGCGAGCTCCTTGAAGACGCGATAGGCCCCGACGGGGTCGCCGGATCGCAGTAGGCCGTAGCCCTCGAGCTTGCGGGAGTAGAAATCCGCCCTCGCCTTGTCGGTCGGGTCGGCTACGCCCTTGTGCATCTCCTCCCAGGAGGTGGCCGCGAGCCGCCTCGCGTCGGTATACGAGGGATCCAGGCGCGCGGCCGCGGACGCATACCAGTTGGCGCTCATGAAGTCGCCCTTCTCCGCGAAGGCGAGGGCCTTCAGGTAATAATCCTTGGCGGCGACGGGGTCCTTGACCTTGGGCTGCTCCGGGACGGGAAGCGGGATGGCGTTCTTCCTGGCGGTGAACTCTGCCGCGGAAAGCTTGATCTCGAGCTCCTCCAGCCTCGGGTCCTTCCTGGCGATGGCCTGGCATACGCTGAACTCGGTGCGGGCGCGAGCGAGGTCGCCGGAGTCGAGGCCCGCCCGCGCCGCCGACAGGGAGGAGCCGAAGGTCGCGCTCGCGGACAGGATGCCGGACCTCGAAGCCTCGACCTGCGGCCCTCCGATCAGCGCGAAGGCCGCGAGCATGGAGGAGAGGATCACCATCGGGAGTATGGCCCCCTGCACGAGCTCCTCAGCCTTGCCCTTCGAGGAGCCCAGGGCCACCGCCAGCCCGAGGAACTGCAGGGCGGCGAGGAAACGGAAGAAGGAGCGCAGGGCCTCGACGGTCTCCCATCGGAGGGCGAAGGCCGGTACGATGCGATTCGCGGAGTAGGTGGCCATGGCATAGGCGAAAAACGAGGCGAAGGCGAGGAGGTCTATGAGGACCGCGACGCCGAAGATCCTTCGGGCGCTATTCATCGAGCCGCCTCCTCGCCCGGGGCGCTCCGGCGAGGTCCGCCGCGCAGAGCACCAAGCCCAATATCCCCTCGATGGAGGCGACGAGGATGGGGCCGGGAAGGAAGAGCCCGAAGCGCTTGGCGAGCGACTCGACGGTCTCGAGGAGGGCGCCGCCGGACAGGACCGCGTCGAGGATCACTAGGCCCGCAAGTCCCGCCGCTGCCAGTAGGGCGTTGGCGAGGGGCCAGCCCGTGATGCGGCAGAGGAACCGGAAGCCGACGGCGAGGATGAGGAAGCCCCCGACCGCGGCGAAAACGAGGAGAAGGGGCTCTCCGTCCATAGCGGCCATGCGATCCCAGATCCACGAGCCCGAGAACAGCGACGCCTCCGGCACGAGCGCGAGCGGGCGCGGCGCGGCGAGGGCCGCACGGTAGGTCCTTCCCTGGATATCGATATCGCCCGTCGCCGAGTCGAGGGCGGATCGGGGAGCGTAGGCCAGGCGGGGATAGTCGGTTCCGAAATCGACGGCGACCGAATCAAGCGCCTCGCCTCCCTCGATCGAGCCTATGAGGACGGCCGCGCGGCCTTGCTGAACCGCCGTTCCCGGAGGGATCAGGCGCGCGAGCCCCGTCGCGGCGATCTTGGAGTCGGCGATAATCTCGCGGAGAGCCGGAACCCTTCGCACGCCGATCCCGCAGGAAAGGAGGAGGGCGCCGAGAAAAAAAAGGCCGAACCAGCCCGCGACCCGGCTCTTCACTCGGATTTCGAAGGAAAAAAAGGCCAGGAAAAGGGTAAGTATGCCGGCCAAGGGCATCAAATCGAGGGCCGCTTCCATCGAGCTTCTATAAATGGCGCCCATTCCGTCCGAAGGCGTAGCTACGAACATCGCGGCCCCTGCCGCGAAGGAAACCAATAGGAGAATTATTACGAATTCGATGCAGGCGCGGCCGATAACTCCGAGCCAAACTTTCATCGAACCACTCTATCATGCGTGCCAATCACCTGCAAGCTTCGAGAGATATCAGCGTTCGCCCCCAAGTTATCCACAAGCCCGATACAGAACGGTTTTGAAAAAGCATTTATGGGAAACGGAATTAGGATCCTAGACAAAGCGCGACGAATTGTCAAAGACGCAATCGATAGGACTTTAATCTATATGGTATAATCATTTATAGCTTAGTTGGTTATCAATACATTAGTATTCGAATCACTGTTGATAATCGTCGTATACTTTTTAATACCTAATCAGTCTAGCAGGGAATTAATCCTCATGAAATGCACAGCTTATGCACAAGCAGCGCCATCTAGACGATATCCGAAGGCTCTGATTGCAATCAACTTGGATCCCAGGCCTGGCTCGACAGCCTCCATCTTGCGCCTCAGCGAGGCCACACAGCGCCCCAGGGCGGAAGTTTTACCGGCTTCGGTCCCGAAAACGACGGGATATATGGCCTCTCGGGGTATGGGGGAAGGTGCGTTCAGTATCAGGAGGCGTAATATGATCCGCTCGGGTTCGGTAAGGTCGACGGAGGCGCTCTCGCCGGAGAGTCGCCTCCCGCGCAGTTCGAGGATCTTCTCCCCAATGTGGAATTTCAGCCTGAAGAAGCGGCCTCCCCTGGCTAGCAGCTCCACGAGGGACCAGGGCTCGCGGATGTAGTCTATGCAGCCGCGCTCGAAGGCCTTTTCCATGAGGTCGACCGAGCCATAGGGAATGTAAAGGATGCCGTGGTCGGCTTTCGGGTCGTTGGCGAGTCGCAGGTCGAGGAAGTCCGCCGCGGGGAGCACTAGGATATCCGGGGAGGGTTCGTCCAGGCCTGCCGGGCCGTTTAAAATGGCTACGGACCCCGAAGGGCCCGTAATCAAGTCCGATTGCCCGCATTCGCAATCCGGGCGAGGGGCGCTCGCATAGGCCGTGTATGGTTCGCGGTCGGCCAGGATGCGTATCGTCACGCCCGCCCTCTTCGCCCCTACTGAGCGGGCGCCTGCCCCGATCCGCCGGCGGTGCTGCCGGCGTCCTGGGTGAGCATCTTTCGCTTCAGGTCCTCGAGCATCGCGTCGGCGCCCGCGCCGCCCGAGGACTCGAGCTGGGCGAACTGCCGTTCCAGGGTGGCGCCGCTCGTGGCGTCCTCGAGCTCCTTGGCCGCCTCGGTCCTCGCCTCGAGCTCGTCGACCTTCTTGGACATGCGTTCGAAGGTATCGAAGGCGCTCTTGTTGCCGGAGATGCTGGACATCGTCTTGTTGATCTTGTCCTGGGCCTCGGCGCGCTTGGACCTGGCGATGAGGATGTTCTTCTTGCGGGAGGCCTCGTCGATCTTGTTCTGAAGCTCGCGGAGGGAAACCTTGAGCTTCTCGACCGAGTCCTTCTGGGCCTGCCATTGGGTATTGAGCTGGACGGCGTAGCCCTCGTACTCCTGCTTGCGGACCAGTGCCTCTTTCGCGAGGTCGTCGCGGTTGGCCCGGACGGCGAGCATGGCCTTCTTTTCCCAGTCCTCGGCCTGGCGCTTGTTCTCCAAGGCCTCGCGCTCGAGCTTCTTCTCGTCGGCTATGGCCATCGCCACGGCCTTCTTGGACTCGATCATCTGCTCGTTCATGTCGAGGACCAGCTGGTTGAGCATCTTCTCGGGATTCTCGGCCTTGCTGATCATGTCGTTAATATTCGAGGAGACCACGGTCTTGAAGCGGTCGAATATGCCCATATCTCGATCCTCCTAATTGTCCATATAGCGGGAGAGCACGGGATAGTGCTCGGATAGCGCGAAGCCGATGGCGTCGAGGGAGGCTTCGAACTCTTCCTTGTCCATGGTGCCGTATTCTAGCGTATCTACGAGGACCACGTCCTCTCCGTCTATGGCGTAGGCGCCGTGGAGGAGTCCCGAATAATTGAGCTTGAGAAGCTCCTTGAAGAAGGCTTCGCGGTTCTTGGTCGGAACGCGCATTGCCTTGGCCGTGAGCATGACTATGGGCTCGGCGAAGGATACCGCGATGCCCGGAAGGCCCTTGCCGGGATCCTCGACGAGCCAGGTGCCCGCTTGGGGCTCCTCGTAGGATACCCCGAGGGAGATCAGGTAATCTTCGATCTTATTGAGTCCTGGCATGGCGTTCCTCCTCGGGTGCGCGGGCGCTCGGTAAGGCCGCTAGCCTAGGAATACCTGTCCCGAATTATCGATCGCGAGGATGGTCTTGCACTCGGAGCAGCGGAAGCGCCCCGGCCTCGCGGCCTTGAGCTTCTTGTTGCAGATGGGGCAGGAGAATATCTTGGGGAAGACCGATGCGGTGGCAGTTTGGTCGCCCGCCTGGAAGAAGGCCGTAGCCTCCTCCAAGTTGTCCTTGATATTGAAGAACTGGGAGAACCCGAGGAGCTGGAAGACCTCGTATACCTTGGGCTGGATCTCCAGCAGGACGATGTCCCCACCACGCGGCTTTACCGCCTTGAGGAAGGCCGTGAAAGAGCCTATGCCCGTCGACGAGACGTAGTTCAGGCCGCCGCAGTTGAAGATGAGGCGAATGAAGCCGGCATCGATCGCCTTGCCGACTCGCTTCTGGAAGAAGTTGGAGTTGTAGGTATCGATGTAGCCGGTGAGAAAGAGCGCGAGGCAATTATCCACCGGGTCGACTTTCTGAAGACGGATCTTTAGGCTATCGTCTTTCTCATCATCGAAGCCGGGGACGATATCGTTGTTGTTTGGCATAATGCTCCTCTCAGCCTCACTTCAACCTAATCACAAGCATTGTAAAAGCATATTAGTGCTCTCGTCAATGCGTTGTCAAATCTAGGGAGGGAGCGCATGCGCTCCCTCCACTGCAGTATCGGCCTCGGAATAAGATACCTGAACGAAGTCAGAAAGATAGTCCCCCATCGAAAGAAATAACCGCCCCCGAGGCGATGCAGGGATCGGCCGCCAGAAGCCCGACCGCGGCGGCCGCCAGCTCCCCGGGGCCGGCCAAGCGGCCTCCGGGGGCGAGCGAGCGCAGGCTTTCCCTCTCGGAATCCGCGAGGTACTCGGTATCCACGAGGCCCGGGCAGGCCAGAACGCAGCCTACGCCCCGCCCGGCGCCTTCGGCCGCCAGGGACTTGGCCAGGACGGCCAAGCCCGTCTTGGCCGCGGCGTAGGCGGCGTTGGACGAATACGCCCGTATCCCGTCGGTCCGGGAGCCGCCGAAGAGGAGGATCCTGCCCCAGCCCCGGGCGGACATGGCGGGCAGGAGGGCTGAAGCCAGGGCTCCGGGCAGGGCGAGGTCCAGGAGGGCGAGGGACTCCCAGTCGGCCGCGTTCGTGGCTGCGAGGGTCTTTCGGACGAAGGGGCCGAAGGCCACGACGAGGATATCGACGACCCCGAGGCTCGGCAGGGCCTCGACGAGGCGGGCGACCGACCCGGGGACGGGCTCGAGACGGAGGAGGAAGCCCTCGGCACCGATCCCGCGGCCGGCCAAGCCGCCGAGGGTCGAGTCGAGGCGCTGCCTGGAGGAACCCCCGTGGACGATGACGTATGCGCCCCTCGAGCCGAGCTCGAGCGAGACCGCCCCGCCGATACCCCCGCTGCCCCCGATGACGAGGGCCCTCCTGCCATCCAATGTCCCGGCCTCGCCTTGCGCCTGTTTCATGTCGTCATTACTATTACTGCCGTTTCGCGCGAGGGCGCAAGGAGCTGGGATGGCCGAGCCGGACCAATCGGGTATCGCGGACCGCTTTTCGGAGTATGCCGTAGTGCTCTGTAGGGCGGAGGAGGGCGGAAATGTCGGCTCAGCCTGCCGCGCCCTGAAGACCATGGGCCTCTCGCGACTCGTCCTCGCCGGCTGCCCGCACTACGACGAGGACCGCGTCCGCATGCTGTCGGTCCATGCCTTCGACGTGTTCGAGGCGGCGGAGCGCTTCCCCTCGCTGGAGTCCGCGCTCGCCGGCTTCTCCCTCTCGGCCGGCTTCACCAGGCGGCGCGGAGAGCGGCGCAAGGCCTTTTCCCTCAGCGTGCGGGATTTCGCGGCGCTAGCCCAGGGGAGGCCGAAGGGCAACGGCGTCGCGCTCGTCTTCGGGAACGAGAGGACCGGGCTCACCGAGGCCGAGATCGGGCTTTGCTCCCTCGCGGTCCATATACCGAGCTCCGACGCCTTCCCCTCGCTCAACCTCGCGCAGGCAGTGCAGATCGCCTGCTACGAGCTGCGCTGCCAGGCCCTGGGCGAGAGGGACGGGAGCGCGACTCCCGTCTCGCGCGCGGAGATAGGCGAGTCGGTGGCCCGGATCGCGGAACACCTGCGCGGGATCGGGTTCTTCAAGATAACGCGGGATCGGGACCTCGCCGCCTTCCTGAGAGACACCGCCGAGCGCGCGGCCTACACGCCCTCGGAGCTCCGCTACTTCGAGTCGGTATTCCGCAAGGCCGCCGGGATGATCCGCGGGAAGGCGGGCGACCGGGAATCCGGCTAGAACACGATGTGCTTGGCCTGGATCTCGTCGGCGTGGCCGGCCAGGACCAGCGCTCGATGCACGATATTGCGCAGCTGCCGCGTATTGCCTGGCCAATCGAAGCCGTAGAGCTTGTCCAGGGCATCGGCCCCCACGCCGACCCGCCCGCGCGAGGCGAGGAGGGCGAAATGCGCTGCGAGGTCCTCGATGTCCTCCCGCCTGGCGCGCAGGGGAGGCATCTCGATGATCAGGGTGTCGATGCGGTAGAGGAGATCGGCGCGAAAGCCCCCTTCCGAGGCGGCTCGGGCGAGGTCCCTGCTCGTGGCCGATACGAAACGGAAATCGGTAGCCAGGCTCTTTGTGCCGCCGAGGCGCCAGAATTCGCCGGTCTCCAGGACGCGCAAGAGCTTGGCCTGGAAGGGCAGGCCCGCCTCGCCGATCTCGTCGAGGAAGAAGAGGCCGCCCCTGGCGAGCTCGAAGGCCCCCGGCCTCGCCACCGCGTCGGTGAAGGCTCCCTTCTCGGTGCCGAAGAGCTCGCTCTCGGCCAGGTGCTCGGGGATGGCCGCGCAGTTGCGGGCCACGAAGGCCCCCACCCTGGTCGGCGAGAGGTCGCGGAGGGCCCGCGCCGCCACCTCCTTGCCCGTCCCGCTCTCGCCGAAGATGAGGACGGGGTAGGCGGAGTCGGCGTAGAGGCGCACGAGCTCCTCGACGGACTTGATCGCCGGGCTGCGGCCGATGAAGAGGCTCGCTCTGCCCTGGCGGTTCGGCGACGGAAGGACCGCTAGGCCCACGCTCCGCCTTAGGTCCTCGAGGCTATAGGGCTTGGCGAGGAAATCGAAGGCGCCGCTGCGCAGGCAGGCGACGATGACCGAGGGCTCGGCCTCGCCCGAGAGGACCACCAGGGGGGCGCCTCCGCTCTCGCCGGCGGTTCTGCGGATCAGCTCGTCGCGGCGGTCGAATGAAGGAGGGAAACTCAGGACCACGGCCGCGGGCGAGCTGTTGCGGGTCGCCTCGGGGGCTCGCCTCAGCTCCGGGCAATGGAGGACTTTATATTCGCCCGCCAAGAGGGATACGAGAGCCCGAGCTTCGAGGGGATCGTCCTCGACAAGCAGGATTGTTTCCATCGGAGAATTGGCATACTAGGGGCACCTGGTTGAGCGGGCAAGGGGAGAATAACTGGTTTGAGGCAAAAAGCTTGTAGATATTCATCTACAAGGGGTTTTATCTCAAATTCCTCTAAGTCGCGCAAAAAGTAGTAAAATATTATACCACATAAAAATAAACATTCTGTAGACTTTCCAGGGCCTGCGGAGGATAAAAGGCATCCATTCGAGCCCTTTCCGGAACAGGGCTTTCGACGGCTTTGAGCGGCGTTCCGCGAATACTTCGAATAGATCCGAGCACCAGAGGAAAATGCCCGAGTTGAAGCTGGCGAGGTTCCTCGGAATCCACTTTTCGCGACCCGGGACGCCCGCGCCTACGAGGAGGAGGCTGGGGGTCGCCTTCTTGATCGCCTCGATGATCGCTCCCTCGACGGGTTTCGGGTAGCGGCCCGCATAGCGCCCGACGACGCGGAGGCCGGGAAAGGTCGTTTTTATGTTGCCTTCGGCCTTTTGGATGCTCGTCCTCGTGGATCCGAAGAGATAGGCGGATTTGCCCCGCTGCTCGAGCGCCGCCAGGAGCTTGACGACGAAATCGAAGGGCATATAGCGGACGGGCTCGGCCCTGCGCAGGAAGCGCGCGCCCTTGACTATCGAAAGCGAGATAGGCAGCACGAGGCTGGCGCCTGCGATCATCGTGCGGAATTCGCCGGAGCGCCTGGCCCTCATGAGGTCCCAGAGGGAGAGGAGCACGATCTGGTGGTTCTTGCCGTCCTCGAAGCGGGCGACGAGATCCTCGATGCCTTCTGCGGGGAGGATATCCACGGGTACGCCGAGGACAGAGATGCGGTTCAAGCGGGCTTGGGGATCCATGACGAGCTCTCCGACAGGATAATCTGGGCGGCGGCGATCGCGTATAGCGCGGCCGTCTCGGCCCGGAGGACAGCGCCGGCGAGCCTCAGGGGCAAAAAACCCTCGGAGAGGAGGAAATCGACCTCTTCGGGCGCGAAGCCACCTTCGGGGCCCACGCAGAGAACGACAGCCTCCGGCGTCCCGGTAAGATACCCGTGCATCGAAGACTGCGCAAGGGGAGACTCGTGCAGGAGGATCCTGGGATCGGAAGGGGAGATGCCGCGGTCGGAGAGGGCCGCGGGAAGCTCGCTCAGGCCGAGGGGCTCCGCGACCTCGGTGCGGATCCCCGATCCGGACTGTTGGAGGGCCTCCCTGACTATCCTCTCCCAGCGCGCCAGCCTCGGGCCGCCTTCATCGCCACGGCGCGAGGCTTCGCCGCGCGGCGAAGCCTCGCGAGGGACCGCGCGGGCCGTCAGCAACGGAAGGACGGCCGTAACGCCGGCCTCGGTCGCCTGGCGGACGACGAGGTCCATCTTGGCGCCCTTGGGCAGCCCCTGAGCCAGGATGATCCTGGTCCGGCCTTCCGCTTCGCTCCCGGCCGCCGTCGCCGGGTCGGGTAGGGCGATCGCCAGGACGATCCGGCCTGGAAGCGACTCGGCCACTATGCATGTCCAGGGACAGCCCCTCGCGTCCCGGCCCGGGAAGGAGTCGCCCGGAACCAGGCGCAGGACCCGGGAGACGTAGCGGGCGCGGCCTCCCTCGATGAGGCAGGTCGCGCCTCCGTCCCAGTCCTCCGGTAGGATGAACTGCCGCATCGCCTGGGCTCGGGCCTCGCGCTACTTCTTGGTCTCGGGCGCGGGGAGGGCGGCCTGGCCGCTCGGCTGCTTGACGCTGGCCTGGAGCTTGGGGTCGGCCGCCTTCCGCGCCTCGACCAGGTCGCGAACCGACTTGGCGTCCTGGAGCAGCTGCGGGTACTTGGGGTCGTCGATGAGCTTGATGGCGGCGTTGAGCGCCGTATCGAACTCGAGGTCGTAGATGGGGGCCGTCTTTGTCCGTTCGAGCTGGTTCTTCACGAGGACCCTCAGGATGCGATCGGGGAGGGAGTATCCCTTCCCGAGCTCGGCCGCGAAGGCATTGCGATCGGAGACGGTCGCGTCGGGATGGGCCTTGGCGTAGGCCTCCAGCTTGCCGGAGTCGAAGAGCTTCGCGAGGTCGGCCGACTGAGCCTCCGTGAGATCGGGATCCTTGACCTCGAGGTCGGGAGGTATGCCGGTCTTGTCGATATTCTCGTCGCTCGGCGTGTAATAGCGGGCGGTGGTCATCTTGTAGCCGGTCGTGTCGATGGGGTAGATCTGCTGCACGGAGCCCTTGCCGTAGGAGTTCTCTCCCACGAGGTAGGCCCGCTTGTTGTCCTTGAGGGCGCCCGCCAGTATCTCGGAGGCCGAGGCCGAGCCCTTGTTGATCAGGAGGATCATGGGCTTTTCCTTGGGCACGGAGAGGTCGGGCTTGGCTCGGTTGACCGAGTTCTCGAAGGGATTCCGGCCCTTCGTGGAGACGATCGTGCCCGAGTCGAGGAGGGAGTCCGATACCTGTATGACCGCCTGGAGGAGGCCGCCGCCGTCGTTGCGGACGTCGAGTATGAGGGCCCGGTACCCCGCCTTGTTGAAACCCTTGATCGCCTCGTCGAAGGCGGACTTGGTCTGCGCTGTGAACTCGATAATGCGGAGGTAGGCGATATTGCCGCCCTGCGAGGGGATGAGGGCGGACTTGACTGTCGGTATCTCGATGACGGCGCGCACGAGCCTCGCGTCGAACTCGGCCTCGCCCCTGCGGATCGAAAGTACGACCGTGCTGCCCACCGCGCCGCGGATCTTCTGCTGGGCCTCGAAGGAGCTCAGGGGAGCCGTGGTCTCGCCGTCGATCTTCAGGATGAGGTCGCCTGACTGGAGGCCGTACTTCGCGCCCGGCGTGTCCTCGATCGGGGAGACGATCTCGATGTAGCGGGGATCCTCCTCCGGCTTCTTGGGATCCTTGGCCTGCTTGCCGATATAGAGCCCCACCCCGCCGAACTGGCCGGAGGTGATGTCGGTCATGTCGCTCAGGAGGTTCTCGTCGAGGAAGGTCGAGTAGGGGTCGTTCAGCGCCTCGAAGAGGCCTTTCATGGCTCCCTCGTAGAGCTTCTTGGCGTCGGGCTGGTCCACGTAATTCTGGAGGACGAAGCGGAAGGTGTCGCCGATCTCGCCGATATAGCGCCGGGAATCGGCGTCCGTCGCCGGCGAGGGACTCGCGGCCTGCGCCACCGCCTGGGGTACCGAGAATGCGAAGGCCGAGACTAGGACGATCGCGGCGCCGACCGCGCTCCATGCCGTCTTGTGCCCATTATCTGCTTTTGCCATTGTGCACTCGCTTTCCGGCCTGCGGAGGCCGAGGGTCTTCGGCCGGGAAGCCGAAGCGCAGGATGAAAGATACCACGAAGATCGCGTTCTGCAACATTCCCGGGAAAGCGTCTTCTTGACGGAGCCCCTGGGCCCAAGTACACTTGCCGGATATATGAGACGCAAGGCAGTCCACCTCTTCGCTGCGATCGCGGAATCGGTCCGCTTCCTCGCCGTCCTCTTCCTCGCCTTCGACCTCGGCGCCCTCCTCGACTCGAGCGTCTCCAGCCTCATACGCTATGCCGCGGCTCCCCAGCTCCTCTTCGCGGCCGGTTTTTTTTTCCTCTGGCTCGATCCCGCGCGCTACGGCTCCTATAGACCCCTGCTCTCGATCGGCAAGGCGGCCTCGGTCGTGTGTTTCTTTCCCCTGGCCGCGGCGCTCGTGCGCGATCCGAAGGCCGCCCAGGCCGCCTTCGGCCTCCCCTATATGGGGCTCGCGCTCGCCCTCCTCGTCGTGGCGGTGGATATAGTCAGCCTCTCGATCCTGATCGTCGCGCGACGACCCGTCGCGAGCGATGAAGCTTCGCCCTCGGGACCCATAAATCCTGGGCAGGGTCCCGGCGACATCGAAAGGGTCGAGGAACTCTGATGCGCATCGTACCGATCGCGAGCGGCAAGGGTGGAGTCGGCAAATCCATGGTGGCGGCCAACCTGGCCGTCGCGCTCTCCCAGGCCGGCCGCAGGACGGTCCTGGCCGACCTCGACCTCGGCGCGTCAAACCTCCACCTCATCCTCGGCGTGACGGCCCCGAAGACGGGCATCGGCACCTTCCTGTCGAGCTCCGCCGGCTCCTCCGCGGCGAGCTTCGACAGCGTCGTCCTCGACACCGACTACCCGAACCTCCGCTTCATACCAGGCGACGCCGAGGTGCCGGGCCTCGCGAACATCAAGCCTTCCCAGAAGAACCAGCTCGTCAAGCGCCTGCTTTCGATCGACGCCGACTACCTGATCCTCGACCTCGGGGCGGGCACGGGCTCCAACATCCTCGACTTCTTCCTCATGAGCACCCACGGCGTCGTCGTCACCGCGCCCACGCTGACCGCTACCTTGAACGCCTATCTCTTCCTCAAGAACGCCGTCTTCCGCCTCCTCTACGGGGCCTTCGGCCAAAAATCCCGCGCCTTCGAGCACATGGAGTCCCTGCGCAAGGACGGAGCCTCGCTGAGGACCGCCTACATCCCGGCGATCCTGGACCAGGTGCGCGACATAGACCCAGAGCGGTGGGCTATCGCGAACGACAGGATGGCGCGGTTCAGGCCGCGCCTCCTCATGAACATGCTCGAGGACCCCAAGGACGCCGAGAAGGCCCAGAAGATCCGTCGCTCCTGCAAGGAGTACCTCAATATCGACATCGAGCACCTCGGCGTGCTCTACCGGGACGAGCTCCAGGACGTGGCGCTCGGCAGCCGGATACCCATCATCCGCTACAAGCCGCAATCGGTCCTCTCGCAGGCGCTCTACCGCACCGCGGACAAGCTCATGTCCTCCGAGGACGAGGAGGACATGTCCCTCTCTCTCGCGGAGATCGAGGGCGGCTACCGCACCGCCGAGCTAGAGGCGGAGGCGGATTTCGGCGCCAAGGCCGCCTACGTCGAGGAGCTCCTGTCCTCGGGCGCGCTCACCACCGGGGAGCTCGTCGAGGCGATCCGCGGCCAGCAGTTCGACATCGACAAGCTTAGGCGCGAGAATCAGTTCCTCAAGTACAAGCTCGCGAAAGCCCTGGGCCAGGGCTTCGCCGGCTAGGGGACCGGGAAGATGGCCCAAAGCGCGGCGAAGGGCGATCTCGCGCTCGCCATAGACGAGGACGAGCTCGAGGCGAGCCTCACATTCACTCCCGACAAGGAAGGGGCCGAGTGGACGGCCGAGAAGGTCCTGCGCATCCTCATGGACGCGCGGATCGGCGGCTTCAACCAGAAGCGCGCCGAGGAGCTCGTGCAGAAATTCGGCCGCGCGAAGGGCAAGCTCAAGGAGATCGTCGCCGCCGGCGTCGCTCCCGAGCTGCCCCAGCCCGAGATGCCCGAGTGGGCCGACTCGCCCCCGCCTCCCGAGTTCGCCCAGCTGGCCTCGAGTTCGGCGTCGGAAGCCTCGCCTCCCCTCCTGTACAGGATCAAGGTCGAGACGGTCAAGGTCGAGAAGACGGTGAAGAAGCCGGCGGCCCTTCCCTTCCTTCCGCCCAAGCTGGAGAAGGTCACCGTGGCCGAGCGGCGCGAGAAGCGCGAGCAGGTCTTCCCCGACGCCGCGGTGCTCAAGACGCTCTGGGCCACCCGCGGCATGCGCGTCGGCATCCTGTCGCAGGCCAAGCCCGGCAAGGCCGGCAAGACCCTCTTCGGCAAGCCGCTCCAGGCTCCCGCCGACGACGGGACCTTCTACGTCGGGGCGGGCGTCGCGCGCAACAAGAACGAGCTCGTCGCCGAGTGCGACGGAGTCGCTCGCATCGGTGACCGCTGGGTCGACATCGTGCCCATCCCCCGGCATTCCTGGTCGGTCGAGGCCTCGCCCGACGGCGCTACCATCTTCCTCAATTATACGCCCGGAGATAGCCGCCTGCCGGGCCCCGGCCCCGCGGAGATCCTGGACAAGGCGCGCGAGCTCGGAGCCCCGGAGGACGCGCTCGTCTCGAGCGACGAGCTCGCCGGCATCCTCGCCGCCTCCGTTACCGGCAAGGAGCCTCTCTTCAGCCGAAGCCTTTCCAAGGATAGGGACGCGTCGGTCGAGATCAAGGTGAGCCCCGACGGAGTCAAGGCCAGCCTCTCCATCTGGAAGGGCAGGGGCAGGGGCAGGCCCCTCGACCTCTCGGCGGTGAGCGCGGCTCTCAAGGCCTCGGGCGTCCGCGGCTTCAAGAGCGAGGAGCTGAAGAAGGACGTTCTCGCCTTCTACAAGGGCAAGGATCCCGAGCTCCTCGACTATCCTCTCGCCGAGGGCCGGGCTCCCGAAAGGGGCAAGGGCAGGTCCCTTACCCTATCCGTGGCCCTCCTCCCGGAGGACAAGGCCTCGGAGCTCCGCAAGCGGCTGGTCGAGGCCGGCGGCCTCGCGAAATCGCTGCCCAGCCTCGCCGAATTCCCGATAGCCGAGGCGACTAAAATAGCACAGGTCCAGCTGGGCCAGAAGCTGGGCGACCTCCCCGCCTCGGGCGCCGGCCAGGACGGCGTCGACGTGTTCGGCAAGGTCATCCCCGGCATTAAGGGTAACGATCCATCGATCAAGACCTACGAGGGCATCGACTTCGGCAGGGACAAGCTCCTCTCGACCGCGACGGGCCTCCTCCTCGCGGACGAGATGGGCAAGGCATGGAGGCTGAGGGTCGTGCCCTTCCGCGACTCGAGCATCGAGGCGTCCATATCGGCCGATTCGATGTCCGCCTCCGTGACGCTCGCCGCGGAGGAGGGCTTCGGCGCCCCGTTGTCCGTCGAGAAAGTCCTCTCGGCCCTGGCGGAAAAGGGAGTGAAGCAGGGCGTCGAGCCCTTCGCCATAGCGGAGGCCGTCGCGGACGCGCGCTCAGGCAAGCCCGTGCTCAAGCGGACGGTGGCCCGGGGCAAGCCCGCCCGGCCGGGCGGCAGCGTCGAGACTACCTGGCTGGTGCACAAGGCGACTGGCGCCCTCTACACGATCCATGAGGGCAACAGGGCCGACTTCAAGGACAGGGACACGATGACCCGCGTCGCGGCGGACGAGCCCATACTGAAGCTCGCGGTGACGGGCGGCGCGGGCGAGGACGGCGTCGACGTCCTCGGGCGGCTGGTCAAGGCGGTCGGGGGCGAAGGGGCCAACCAGCCTCCGGAGCACGACGCGACCATCCGCGAGGAGAAGGCCGAGGACGGGTCGACAGTCTTCGTCGCGGCGGTCGGGGGCGAGCTCGTCATCGAGGGCCTCTTCGGCTCGGGCGGCCGCGTCTCCGTCCGCGAGAAGCTCGCCGTGCAGGGCGACGTCGGGCCGGCCACCGGCAACGTGAAATTCCCGGGCCTCGTGCAGGTCACGGGATCGGTGCTGGCCGGCTTCTCCCTCGTCGCGGGCGGGGACATCGCGATCGCGGGCGCGGTCGAGGCCTCGCTCCTCTCCAGCGACGGCACGGTGCGGATCGCGGAGGGCATCAAGGGCGCGCGCAGGGGGACCATCCGCGCGAGGCTCGGCATCGAGGCCGCCTTCGCGGAGCAGGCCCTCCTGCTCGCCGTGGAGGACATCAAGCTGAAGAACGGATGCGTCCTGTGCAACGTGAAGACCAACGGACGGCTGCTCGTGTCCGGAGAGAAGGGCTCCCTCATCGGGGGGCTGTGCAGGGCGCGCAAGGGCATCGACGTGGCGGTGCTCGGCTCCGAGAATTATTCGAAGACCGAAGTATCCTTCGGGCAGGACTACCTGGTCGCGGACCAGATCGACGCCGAGGAGCGCGAGATCGAGAAGCTCAAGGCGCTGATACTCCAATCGGACAGGACGATGGCCGACCTCGAGAGGGCCGGCGCGGGCCTCGACCGGATACGGCAGGATAAGGTAAAACTGGTCAAGCTCCTGGAGAAGCGGACGCATCGGATATTCGACCTGCGCGAGAAATTCGAGGCTCACGTCGCCTCCGAGGTGCGGGTGCGCGGGACGGTCTTCCCCGGCGTGATCCTCGAGAGCCACAACCGCTTCTTCGAGGTCAGGAGCAAGAAGGCGAAGGTCGCCTTCTCGTTCGACCAGCATCTGGGCCGAATAATAGAAAGGCCTTTATAGGAGGGCGGATGCCCGCAGCGCTACAGTTCCCGACCTGGATCAAGCCGGAGATAATCCCCGGCCTTCCCCTCCGTTGGTACGGCCTCATGTACGTCGTCGCCTTCGCGATAAGCTGGCTGCTCTTCAACTACGAGTCCAAGCGCAGGGGCGCCCCCTGGACGGCCGAGGAATCCGAGGGCTGGTTCTTCTGGGCGATCCTCGGCCTGATCGTCGGCGCGAGGATCTTCGGCACCCTGGTCTACTACGACTCCGCGATCGACTACGCCAGCCACCCCGAGATCATCGACTACCGCGCCGAGCCCTGGATGGTGTTCTGGCCCTTCGACAGGAGCATGCGCTTCTCGGGCTTCCAGGGGATGTCCTACCACGGCGGCTTCTTCGGCCTCATTGTCGCCACGCTGATCTACTGCAGGGCCAAGCGCCTCAGCTGGCTCGCCATCGCCGACGTGATCGCGGTATCGGCGCCCCTGGGCTACACCTTCGGGCGGCTGGGGAACTTCATCAACGGAGAGCTCTGGGGCAAGGTCACTTCCTCCCCCATCGGCATGATCTTCCCTACCGTGCCCGAGTCCGGCCGGTTCAAGGCGAGCGAGGCCTGGGTCCAGGCCGCCGCCACCAAGGCGGGGCTGCCGATCTCGTCGATGAACGACCTCGTGAACCTGCCCCGCCATCCCTCGCAGCTTTACGAGGCGATCTTCGAGGGCCTCGCGCTGTGGCTCGTCCTCTGGATCCTCGTGCGCAAGCGCGAGAGCTTCCGCGGCTTCGCGACGGGCCTCTACGCGATCGGTTACGGCGCCTTCCGCTTCGCCATCGAGTATTTCCGCGAGCCCGACCAGGGCATCGGCTATATCCTCGGCGACAAAAGCGCCCCCACCTACGTCGTGACGAGCGTCTTCAATATCTCCATGGGCCAGATCTTCAGCGCGGCCATGATCCTCGGAGGGGCGGCCTTCCTCTTCCTCGCGTCGAGGGCCGCCAAGCGCGGCGAGATCGAGGCGAGCTCGCACAACGCGCGCGCCCTGCCCCGCTCCGCCGCCGCCGAGGCGCGCAGGCTCCGCAAGCGGATCAAGTGAGGCGAGAGGGATCGATCTCGCCTCGAAGGACGCCGAGCAGAGTCTCGAGACCCGCCTCGGTCAGGCCGGCCCTGAACTGCACGAGGGTCCTGAGCGGGATCTCGCGGCTTATCGCCTCGAACATCGCATAGCCGGGCGCGGCGGGATCGGGCGCTACTCCCGCGAGAAAGCCCTCGCGGAGCCCCCTCGCGTAGGCCCCGGCGCCGGGATGTCCGAAGAGCTCGCCCAAGGGCGTATTCCGATCCCAATGCCCGAGGCTCGGCGAGCGCTCTCGCAACGATACGCCGGCCCGGGAGCGGATGTCGCGCGACGAGGAGCCGACGAGGATCTCGAAGCCGCCGCCCTCCGCGCGCCAGCCGCCGAGCGCCTCGTCCCAGTACGAGAAGGCCCGCTTCCCCAGCTCGAAGGAGGCCGTCCTCTCCTCGCCGGGCTCCAGATAGAGCTTAGCGAAGCCCTTAAGCTCCTTCTCCGGCCTGGGCACGCTCGCCTCGGGATCCCGCACGTAAAGCTGGACCGTCTCGGCCCCGGCGCGGCTCCCGGCGTTCCGGACGGTCACGGATACCCCCAGCGTCTCGTCATCGTAGAGCTCCCTTCTGTCCAAGACGAGGCCGGAATACTCGAAGGACGAGTACGATAGCCCGTGGCCGAAGGGGAAGAGGGGCGAGACCTCGGCGGAATCGTAGTGGCGATAGCCGACGAAGACACCCTCGCGGTATTCGACGGTCGACTTCCCTCCGGGGAAATTCAGGAAAGAGGGATTGTCCTCGAGCCGGACGGGGAAGGTCTCGGCGAGCTTGCCCGAAGGGTTCGCGATGCCGAAGATCAGGGCCGCGAGCGCGGCGCCGCCGCCCTGCCCGCCGAGGTAGGCCTCGAGGACCGCTGGCGCGGCGGGCAGCCAGGGCATCTCTACCGGCGAGCCGTTCTGCAGCACGACGGCGAGGCGAGGCTGTACCGCGGCGACGGCCTCTATGAGCGCGACGTGGGATCGGGGCATGCGCAGGTGGCTCCGGTCGAAGCCCTCGGACTCCATCGAATCGGGGAGGCCCGCGAACACCACCGCCGAGTCCGCGGCGGAGGCGGCCCGGGCGGCCTCCGCGATGAGCGCCGGGTCGGGCTCGAGAGCGGAGGCGAGGTAGCCGGGCGAGAAGACGAGCTCGGCTCCGTTTCCCAGCAGCTCCCGGGCCGCCACGAGGGCCGAGTCCATCCTCGTCGGCTCGATGTGCGAGCTGCCCCCTCCTTGGAAGCGCGGCTCCGCGGCGAAGGCGCCGATGAAGGCGATCCTACCGGAGGGCGCGAGGGGGAGGACAGCGCCTTCGTTCTTGAGCAGGACGGCGGACTCGGTCGCCGCCTTCCTTGCGAGGCCGTGGTGGGCCTCGAAGTCGCAGCCCTCGCGCCTACGAGCCGCCGGCGAGGCGCGCTCGTAGAGCCTTAGGTAGCGCGACACGGCGAGGTCCAGCGCCGACTCGTCCAATAGGCCCTCGCGCACCGCCCTCGCTATCGCGGCGTCGCCGAGGCCACCGTTTCCGGGCATCTCGAGGTCCTGTCCCGCCGCGAGTCCCGCGGCCCGGTCGTCGCAGGCGCCCCAGTCTGTCATGAGCAGGCCGTCGAAGCCCCACTCCCCGCGGAGCAGGTCCGTGAGCAGGCGACGGTCCTGCGAGCAGTATTCGCCGTTCAGCCGGTTGTAGGCGCACATGAAGGTCCAGGCCTCGCGGGCCGCGGCTTCGAAGGCCGGGAAATAGATCTCGCGAAGGCTGCGCTCGTCGACTCGCGCGTCGATCGTGAGGCGGCGGGCTTCCTGGTTGTTGGCGACGAAATGCTTGACCGAGGTCCCGACGCCCCTGGATTGGACGCCCCGTATGAAGGAGGCCGCGAGCCGCCCCGCGAGGAAGGGGTCTTCGGAAAGATACTCGAAATTGCGTCCGCAGAGGGGGCTCCGCTTGATGTTCACGGCTGGCCCGAGGAGAACGGCCACGCCCTCCGCCCGGGCTTCCTCGGCTATGGCCGCGCCGACTTCGCCGACGAGCTCCGGGTTCCAGGTGGCGGCCAGGCCCGCCCCCGAGGGGAAGCAGGTGGCCGGGACGCTCCTGCTCAAGTCGGCGCTGTCCCCCTCGGACGCCTGCTTGCGCAATCCGTGGGGGCCGTCGGTGAGGACCATGGCCTCGAGGCCCAGCCGGGGGATCGGTTTCGTCGACCAGAAATCGCGCCCGGAGCAGAGGGAGGCCTTCTCCTCGAGGGTCATGGAGGAAACGAGATCGCGTGAATTTTTTGTCGCGTCTTTCATTAGGCCTTCCCTTCGAGACCCGCTACGAGGGCTGGCACGCCTTGAGGCAATACTCCCGAAGCAGGCTCACGTAGCGGCGGTAGTCGGCGAGCGTTACGTCGGGCGGAGTCTGATGGTCCACCGAGGGGATATACCCCCCCGCGCGCATGGCCGGGAGGAGCCGTTCGAATTCCCTTCGCATCGCCTCATCGCCGCCCTTCATGACCAGCTTATCATAGCCGCCTATCAGGAAGAAGCGCGGGAATAGCGCGCGTAGGACCGCGACGTCGACGCCGGCCTGGCGCTCCAGGGGGAGGGCTCCCTCGATACCCGCCGCTATGAACCAGGGAATGGCCGAGGAGATATCGCCGTCCGAGTCGATTATGACCTTGATGCCCCGCTTCTTAAGCTCGGGTATCACGCGACGATAAAACGGCGTCATGAATTCCTCGAAGCAATCTCGAGAGATCATGGGTCCGAGGTTGTAGGAGAGGTCCTCGGCGAAGGTCATGAAGTCGGGGACCGCGATGCCGCAGAAGCGCTCGAGGGTCTCGAGCTGCCAATCCGCGAGGCGGTCGTTCATCTCCAGCATGAGCTCGGGCTGGTCATAGAAGACGAGGAGATGATTTTCGATGCCAAAGAGCTCGCGCGGAAACCAGAAGAAGCCCTCGAAGGTCATCCACATGATGCTCCCACGCTCCTCGCGGATCCGGGCGGCCTCTTCGATGGCGCCTGCGGGGAGTTCCTTCGGGAACAGGAGGCTCGAGAGGGCGCGAAAGCCGGCGCTGTCGCGGACACGCGGAGCGCCGTGGGAGGCCGGCTTCGGGCAGGCAGGACCCAGGGCGCTTGTCCAGAACTGGTCGTGGCGGTCCAGGCCCAGACGCTCGTGCAGGGCGCCATCGCCGCCCGCATCGTGCCCGAGCCCTTCGCCGCTCCAGCGCTCGAGGGTCTTGTCCCACCAGCTTGCCCACTCGATGGCGGGCAGGCGGTCGGGGCGCTCGAAGCTAGCCGCGGCGCGGAAAGCCTCCCTCGGCGTCATCGCGCCGTTCCGTCCCAGGGAAAGGCGAGGCGGTGCGTCCCCGACCCGAGCGCCATGGCGGCCTCGCCTTGAACCGGCGGGACGAAGCGGCCGCGCGCGTTATGCGGCACTATGATCTCGACGAAAAGCCGCGCGGCCTCGACGCGCCATTCGATGGAAGCCAGGCCGAAAGCGGTCATCAGCGTCGCCTTCGCCCGGGTGAGGCCGCCGCCCGGCTTCGGCTCGAAGCGGATGAGCTTGTAGCCGGGGAAGTCCTCGTCCGCCGAGATCCCGGCCACGGTCGAGTGCAGCCATTCGGCTATCGAGCCGTAGGCGTAATGGTTGAAGGAGTTCATGTCCGGGCTCCACATGGAGCCGTCGGGCTTGAGGCCGTCCCAATGCTCCCAAACGGTGGTCGCGCCCTTGCGCACCTGATACAGCCAGGAAGGGTACTCCTCGCGCATGAGGAGCGAGTAGGCGGCGTCGAGCGCCCCGGCGTCGGCGAGGGCGCGGCACAGGTAGGGTGTTCCGAGGAAGCCGGTGACGAGGTGGCCGCCGTTCTCCTTGATCAGGGCGAGGAGGGTATCGCGCAACCGGTCCCTCCATTCGGGCGGAGCAAGGCCGAAATCCAGCGCGAGGGCGCAGGCGGTCTGCGTGCGCACGGCTATCCTGCCGCTCGGGGTAAAGAACTCCGCTCGGAAGGCCGAGATGATCCGATCGCGCAACTCGCCGTATACTCTCGCATCGGTATCTTTGCCGAGGACCGCCGCGGCCTTGGCGAGGATGCCCGCCGACTTCGCGTAGAAGGCGGTGGCCGTGAAATCGTTGGGCGTCGCGCCGAAGTAGCTGCCTTCCTTCGCGTCGAGGGCGACCCAGTCCCCGAAATGAAAGCCCGAGTCCCAAAGGAGGCCGTCCCTGGCGCGCGCGCGAATGAACTCGACCCAGGCGCGCATGCTCGGGTACTGCTCCTCGAGGAGGCCGCGGTCGGCATAGCGCTCGTAGATGGTCCAGGGACAGATAGTCGCGGCGTCCCCCCAGCCGGTCGAGGAATGCGTAGTCATCGCTTGGCCGTCGGGCGCGACCGAATCGACGAGGACGTTCGGCACGACGAAGGGAACGCCGCCTTCGGGCGTCTGGTCGGCCGCGAGGTCCCGCAGCCACTTGCGGAAGAAAGGATCGACGCCCATGAGGAAGGCGGCCGTGCCCACGAATACCTGGGCGTCGCCGGTCCAGCCGAGGCGCTCGTCTCGCTGGGGGCAATCGCTCGGGATGTCGACGAAGTTGCCCTTGAGCCCCCAGGCTATGTTCGAGTGCAGCTTGTTCAGGAGCTCGCTCGAGCATTCGAAGGAGCCCGTCTCCTCCATGTCGGAATAGATCGCGATGGCCTCGAAGGCGGCCGGGTCTAGCGGGCCCGGCCACTCGTCGACGCAGGCGTAGCGGAAGCCCATGAACGTGAAATGCGGCTCGTACGTCTCCACGCAACCGCCCTTCAGCACGTAGGCTATCCTCGCCTTGGCGCTCCGCAGGTTCGCCGTATAGAAATTGCCCTGCGCGTCGAGGGTCTCGGCGTGGCGGATGACGGCTCGGTCCCCGGCTTTCCCCGATACCGAGAAGCGCAGGCGGCCGGCGATGTTTTGGCCGAAGTCCAGCACCTTCTCGCCCTTGGGCGTCACTACGAGGGTGGCCTTGAACCGCTCCTTCCGCCTGACGGGAAGGCCGTCGCGGGGCGCGAGCCCGGAGAGATCCGCATCGAGGACCTCGGCCGCTCGCCATCGCGAGTCGTCAAAGCCGGGCAGGTCCCAGCCCTCGTCCTCGAGCCGGGCGTCGTAGGTCTCTCCGTGGTAAATCTCCGAGTACAGGACGGGGCCGTCGGAGACGCGCCAGCTCCCGTCGGTCGCTATCGTCTCCTCGCGGCCGTCCTCGTAGCGGAGCGTCAGCTGGGCGACGAGGGCGGTCCTGCCGCCGTAAACGTTGCGCCTGCCGAGCCAGCCCGCGAGGTCGCCCTTGTACCAGCCCGCGGCGACGGTTGCGCACAACGCGTTCGTTCCCTCCCGGACCAGGCTCGTGACATCGTAGGCCTGGTACAGCAGGCGCTTCCCGTAGGATGTCCAGCCGGGGGCCAGGACCTCGTCGCCGACGGCCTGACCGTTCAGCCGCAGCTCGTAGAGGCCGAGGGCGCTCGCGTAGACGCGGGCCGAGGCTATCCTGCCGCGCGCGCCGAACTCCCTGCGCAGCCGCGTTCCCTTGGAGTCGAGCCAGGAGCCCTCGCCTTCGCCCGACGCGAAGGCCGCCTTCCACTCGCCATTTCCGACTGCAGTCTCGAACCAGGCGGCCTCGCTCCAGGGGCTCCAGGAAGCCTCCCCGCCGGCGCCGGCGCGGGCCTTGGCCCGCCAGCAATACCGCGTCCTCGCGGCGAGGGCCGGCCCTCCATAGGGGACGCAGGCAGATTCATCGGACTCGACCTCGCCGGAATCCCACGCGAGGGTCGCGAAGCCCTCGCCGAGGGCCACCTGAACCCGATACGAGAATTGGAGAACGTTAGTCGAATCCGAAACGATCGTCCAGCCGAATCGCGGCTTCGTCGCGGCGATGCAGGGGGGGGCTTCCAGGTATTCGCAGCGAAGGCGCTTGAGAGAGAGCATCATATCGGTTCTCCGTTCCGTCTACTGACGTTTCGTTACGATTTTACCGCGCCGGCTACCATGCCGGACACGATCTTCTTATTGAAGAAAATGAAAAAGATCAATGGCGGAATCGAGATAAGCAATATATCCGCGAACAGGAGGTTCCATTTATTGAGGTAGGTGCTGATGAAATTATACAGCGTCAGCTGGACTGTCACGTTCTTGGACCCCGGGAGGAAGTACAGGGGATTCACGAAATCATTGAAGACGGAAATGGATGTGATGATCGCGATCGTAGCGGAGACGGGCTTCATGAGGGGGAAGATCACCTTCATGAAGAGGTCGAACCCCGTACAGCCATCGATGAAGGAAGCCTCGTCCAACTCCCTAGGAATCGAGCCCATATACCCCCTGTAAAGGAGCACGGAGAAGGGGAAGGCGAGCGCGGCCTCGACGAGGACGAGGCCCATCATGTTCTTGTAGAGGCCGATGGTCTTTAATACCCATATGGTCGGGACCACGGCCGGTGGGATCATGAGCCCCGCAAGAACCAGGAAATTTATCCAGGAAATTCCCCTGCCCTTTCTGCGCTCCAGGACGAAGCCGGCCGTGGACGATATCCCGAGGAGGACTGCTATGGAGACGATTGTGATGATCGCGCTGTTGAGGAAGGCCCTGATCAGCATGTAACTGGATTGCGCGATCACGCTGGAAAAATTGGCGAGATACTGAGTGTTCGCCGCGGGGGCTATGCTCATCTGGGCCGCGGCGGCCGAGCTCTTGCCCGCGTTGGTGAGGACGTATGAGATGGGCACTCCGAAAATGGCCAGGGCGAGCAGTACCGCGACGGTCTCGACGGCCAAGCGCGCGATCTTCCTTTTCATAAATCCACCTCGACCTTGGTGAGGAAGCGATACATGGGCACCGCGATGATGGAGACGATGACGAAAAGCACGACATTGCCGGCTGTGGAGATCCCGTAGAACCCGCCCTGGAGCTGCTTGTAGATGATCGAGGCGATCAGGTCGCTGGTGAAACCGGGTCCGCCCTTGGTCATTACCCAGATGAGATCGAACGAGCGGATGCCCCCGATGAAGGCCAGCATGATCACGGAGTTCATAGAGGAGCGAGAGAGGGGCAGGGTGATATATCGGAGCTTATGGAAGGCCGTGCCCCCGTCGATCATCAAGGCCTCGTAATAGTGCTGTGGTATGGCCTGTATCCCCGCTATGAAGATGGTCATCGCGATGCCCACGCCCTTCCAAACGTCCACCAGCACTACCGAGAACAGGGCCATCCTCGGATTGCCAAGCCAGTCGGGCCCTTTTATGCCGATTGCCGCCAGGCATGTATTGATGAGGCCGTGCGAGGGATGCATCAGGCTGCCGAAGATGATGCCTACCGCGATCGTGCTCAGGATATTCGGGAAATAGATCATCGATCGCAGGAAGCCCTTGGTCTTCAGGTCGGTGCAGAGGAAGGCGGCGAGCAGGAAGCCGATTACCACCTTAAGGGCACAGGTCGCCGTCGCGTAGACCAGGGAATTCCTGAGCCCTATATTGAGGGAGGGCTCGGTCAGGAAGATCTTGAAATTGTCGAGGCCGGTGAATTTCCAATCGGAGAGCGTCCAGATCGTCAGGCTGAAGAAGAAGGACAGGAAAGTCGGCGCGAGGAAGAAGAGGACGTAGACGATCGCCGCGGGAATGAAGAATTTATACGAGTACAATCTCGAAGTTAGGCTGGGCATGCGCGTCTCCCGCTCAATGCCGCGCCGAAGGCCAAAGGCTTTCGGCGCGGCATTCCATCAGTCCTGAATCTCACCAGCCGGGAAGCATGAGCTGCTTGGCCTGCTTCTCGACGTCGCGGTCGTACTCCGCGGCGCATTCCGCCGGGGTCTTGAGCCCCATTCCCGCCTCCACGCATATCTGCGGGAGATTGGGTCCCTTGACGGGCGAGAGGAACTCGAGGGCGGGCGCGGTCTTGTTGGCGTTGATGTAGGTGATCGCATCCTTGGTCGCGGGGAAGAGACCCTCGGGCATCTTCACGTTCTTGATCGCGAAGGCGCCGTCGGGAGCGCCGACGCTCATGTAGGCGGCGAGGCCCTCGGCCGAGACGAAGAAGTCCAGGAACTTCTTGGCCGCATCGATTTTCTTGGAAGTCTTGGGGATGGAGATATTGGTGGGCATCCACAGGGTAACGCCGTTCTTGTCGGCTGAGTCGCCGGGCTGCGCGAAGAAACCGATGTCCTTCATCTTGTCGGGGAAGTTCTGGTTTATCGATGCCAGCACCCAGGTGGCCATGGGATAATGCGCGCCCTCGCCGTTGGCGAGCATCGCCTGCGCATTGTCATAGGTGGTCGCCATGGGGTCTTTATTAATATACCCCTTGGTGAACATCTCCTGGATCTTCTCGAAGCCTCGGAGCGCCGCGGGGGTGGTCGCGAATTTGGCCTTGTTGGCCGTGTAGTCCTGGGCGAACTTCGGGTAGGCTGCCTGCAGGTTGTAATAGTCGGCCAGGAAGAGGAGCTGGGCCGTCCAGTCGTCCTTGTAGGATACGATCACCGCCACCTTGCCGGCGGCCTTGATCTTGTCGCAGTTGGCCGTGAACTCCTTCCAGGTCTTGGGAACCTTGAGGCCCAGCTCGGCGTACACTTTCTTGTTGTAGAGGATGCCGCCCGCGGGTATCGGCTGATAGGGAATGGCGTAGAAGCCCTTGCCCGCCGACACGACGGATTTGAACGAATCGAGGAGCTTGCTCGCGAAGGGCTCGTTGGAGAGGTCGACGAAATTCTTCTCGAGGTTGAGGACTTGGAAGAGGGAGCCGGAATTGTAGGTGAGCAGGTCGGGCATGTCGTTGGCCGCGATGCGCGTCTTGACGAGATTCTCGCCTTCCGAGCTCCCGGGCTTGAACTCGAATTCGATATCGATCGGGTACTTCGCCTGGAACGCGGCCACGACCGCGTCGATGGCCTTCTGCTGCGGTTCGTTGGTCCATTGAAGCCATACGAGCTTCTGTCTGTCCGCCGCGAAGCCGCTCGCGGCCGCGATCGCGGCCATGACCGCCAGCACTATCAACTTTCTTCGCATGTAAGCCTCCTGTCAGACTCGGGAGCCGTTGATTCGGCCCCTCGCGGAGGAGCGTAGCACCCGTTTCCGGAAACGCGACATGGAGCGGACGATACTCAGGAATGGATTTTTCGTCACTCTTCCGATCCTTGTACCGCCCCTAGGCAGCCTCGGGAATAATCCGAGGGGGGCAGCCCGGCGATGGACTTGAAGGCCCGGCTGAAGTAGAAGGGATCGTTGAAGCCCACGCACTCCGCCACCTCCTTGAGCGGCATCCCGGGATTCTCGCGGATGAGGCGCTTGGCCGCATCGATGCGGATGGCCAGTAGGAATTCCCCGAACGAACGCCCGGCGCGTTGGCGGAACAGCTTGCTGAGGTAGGACGAGGAGATCCTGAAGGTCTCGGAAAGCGTGCTAAGGCTGAGCGGATCGGCGTACCTGCACTCGACGTAGCGCAGGATGCAATTGAAGAACTCGGGTACGCCCGGATCGCGGGCCTCGATGCTCCCCGCCCCGGCCGCGCGCGCGACGAGGGACCAGGCCGCGTCGGCGAGGGCGACGAAATCCGCCGCCGAGGCCAGGGCCTCCTCGAGGCGGAATTCCAGGTCGGACGCGAAGGAAGCGTCGGCCCGGGGCGCGGCCCCGAGCACGAAATGCAGGATCCGCCGCAGCTGGGACTCGACCGAGATCAGGGGAGTCTTGGCCGAGCGCCAGGCCGAGGCCAGGTCGCGGATCGCCTCCTCCAGCCTGTCCATCCGCGACTCGCGCAGGGCGAATTCGATGCGGTCGGCCAGGCCCTTGTCCCACGCAGCCTCCGGCGGCCGCTTGACCGCGCCGCAGCGCACCTGGGATAGGCCGACGACTATGAGCCTGTCCAGGTCCAGGCAGGCGCCGCTCGCGGCCTCCCGCAGCCGCTCGGCACCGCAGGCCTCGGCCCGTATGATCGTCGTCCTGAAGCCCGATCTCGCCGCGCAGCTCGAGTCGCGCACCGCGTCGGCGAAGGCCTCGCGGCCGATGAGCCGTTTCTGCCCGAGGAAGATCAACTCGCGAGAGTCGCGGCCGGGCAGAACGAAGAGGCCCTCCTCGCAGCAGGCTTCCTCCTCGACCGCCGAGGCGAGGCTGAAGCGCGAGGGCAGCCCGCCGTCGCGGGCGACGGCCATCCAGAAAAGCTCGTCCGCTGCGACGGGGCCCTCCGCCCCGCAGCAGCAGCCCGCCACCAGGAGCCTCAGCGCCTCGGCCCTGCCCTTGCGCTCGCGCTCGGAGAGGGAGGCGCCCAGCCTGTCCAGGACCTCGCCGAGCCGAGCGGGGTCGACGGGCTTGAGCAAGTAGTCCACGACGCCCGTATCGAGGGCTCGCCGCGCGTACTCGAATTCCTGGTAGCCGCTCACGATGACGGCCGGCAGGGAGGGGAATTCCCGCTTGAGCTCCTCGACGAAGGCCATGCCGTCCATCACCGGCATCCTCACGTCCGTCACGACCAGGTCGGGACGCGAAACCCGGATCCGCTCCAGGGCCTCCCGGCCGTTTCCGGCGATCCCGTCGACGGTGAAGAGCGGGCGCGTCAGCTCGATCAGGGAGCGGAGGTAGCGGGACGCGGCGGGCTCATCCTCGACTATCAGAACTCGCGGCATGGCGCGCCTCCCCTTCCACGAATTCCAAGGGGCCGCCGATGACGACCCGCGCGCCCCCGCCCCGCATATTCTCGATGGTCCAGAGGAGGTCGCCGCGATAGAAGAGGAAGAGGCGGGAATAGGCGTTTATCAGCCCCAGGCCCCCGATGCGCAGGCCCCTGTCCTCGGCCCCCGATCGCAGGCCCTGGGCGGCGATCCGCGTCTGCTCGTTCAAGTCCTCGATCTTTCCCGGCGCGAAGCCCTCGCCGTCGTCCGTCATCTCGGCGACCCATCGTCCCTCGGAGGCGCGGACGCGGACGCCGATCGACATCGGCCCTTGCCTATTCTGATAGCCGTGGTTGATCGAATTCTCGATTATCTGCTGGAGGATTATCTTGGGTATCCTCGCGCCGAGGGCCGCGGGCTCGGCCTCCATCCGGTACTCGAGCCTGTCCTCCAGGCGCTGCTTCATCAGGAACAGGTAGGTCCGCGCGTTATCGAGCTCCTGGGCGATCGTCGCGGAGCGTTCCTGCGTGGAGGTCGAGTACCTCAGCATCGAAGCGACGCCGTTGCAGATATCGCCGATCAACACGTCTCCCGACTCGAGGCCGCGGTTCGCGATGACGGTGAGGATGTTGTTGATGAAGTGGGGATTCACCTGGGCCTGCAGGGAATCCAGCCTTGCCTGCATCCAGGAGGTGCGCGAGTCGAGCTCGTGCCGGATCGCCTCGTCCAGCCGGGCGGTGAGGCTGCGGAAGGTCCTGTCGAGGGCGACAATCTCGTCGTTGGGATGGTCGATGGGGCTGCCCATCGGCAGATTGGAGAGCTCCGTAGCCTCCATGCGACCCTTGATCAGCTTCAAGGGCCTCGTGAGCTGCTTGGAGGAAACCCAGGTGTAGGCGACCGAGAAAAGGATGATGAGGAGGCCGATCGCGAGACTGATGAGCCTGACGAAGCGGAGCGGGGCGAGAAGGACGCCCTTGTTGAGGACCAGGGTCACGGTGAGGCCGGAATAGGCCGAGGTCGCGGCGGCTATGAATTCGGACTCGCGGGTCAGGGGGTTCATATGGAAACCCGAGTCGCGGCCGCTCCTGAGGGACTCGGCGCGATAGTAAGCGACGAGGTCGGGAGACAGCTTCTCGCTCTGGTAAAAAGGCTCGCCGTCTGGCTGGAGCACCAGGATACGCACGAATTCCTTGCCGGGAACCGCGAGGATGGGCTCGAGATCCTCGTAGCGATTCTGGACCTCGATATACCCGAGATCGTCGTAGATCCCGGGCACGACTCGCGCGCGCCCGTAGACGATGGTCTTGCCTTCGGACCTCCACGAATCCTCGTAGGGAGAGACGACCACCGAGCGCCCGGAGGCCTCCGCGGCGCGTCGGAGCCAGGGAAGGCGGGCGATCATGTCGGGAGTGATCGAGAGCGACCTGTGATCGCGGAAATTGCTCGAGAAGAAATCCCCCTTATCGTTGAAGACCACCACGGCGTAGAAATTCTTGTAGATCGAGTAGCTGCTCAAGAGGCTCCTGATCGTTTGCATGGCCTCCGTCGTGAAATAGGAATTGCCCGCGCTCTTCCTATCGAGCGACCCCAGCGAGGCGAGCGCCGACTTGAAGGAGGCGTCGGAGATCAAGTTGGTGGAGATGAAATCCATGGGGCGAATGACGTTGTCGATTTGCTGTCCGAGCTTGGTGCAGAGGAGCTCGTAGGTCCCACTCGCGTTCTTCTCGAAGATATCGGAGCTGTAGCGGTAGAACAGGACGGCGAGCACAGCGACGAGGAGGACTATGAGCAGGGAGTAGGTGTACAGCAGCTTCGTCTGGAAGCGCATCGCATTATCCGAAGATCCCGCTCTTCCCCGTGTAGCGCAGCCAGCGCCCCGACTTGGCGCCCTTGGGCTCCGCGAGGAGCTCGAGGGCGTAGCGCGCCGCGCGATCCGCCTGCCCGCTCGCGTCCCGCAGGCCGTAGGCCGACCAGGAGGCGCCGGCAGCGGCGGCGAAGAGGCCCGTGCCCAGCCCCTCGAAGGCTCCGTCGGCCATGGCCGCGAGGGGACCGAGGGCGGCGTCGCGCGGGCTCTCGGGCGCGAAGAGGAGGATGGATCCGGCCTTGCGCGCCTCGAAGCGGCGGACGAGCTCGCGGGCGAGGAAGAGGGGCCCCGAGCAGCGCTCCTCGACGAGGGCGGAGAGCTCCCCGGGCCTGCCCGCGAGGAAATCGGCCTTCGCGGACGCGGGATCGAGGATGAGGATCGCGGCGTCCAGCTCGCCGAGGGCGTTCCTCGCGGAGAGGACGAGCGAGGAGGCCGAGACGTAGGACCGCGGGTCGTAGGGAATGGCCGCCACGCCTTGGCCCGGATCGGCGGTGGCCGCCGAGGCGGGGCCGTGCGGCAGGGCGAGGGCTACCGACCAGAGCTCGGCGCCGGCCTCCGCGGCGAGGGCGGAGGCGAGGGGGCCGTCGAAAGGAGCTATCAGGATTGTCTTCTTCACGCGGGGGAGTGTACTATGCGCTCATCCCGATCGCAAGGCTTCGGGTCTTTCGCCGCGGAGGTTTCGATGCTCGTCGGCCTGGCTCAGATCAATTCAGTAATCGGCGATTTCGACGGCAACCGCCGGAAGATGCTGGAATTCGCCGATGCGGCGATGGCCCGCTCCGGGCCCGAAGGCGCGCTCGACCTCCTGGTCTTCCCCGAGCTCGCGCTCTGCGGCTATCCGCCGATGGACCTGTTGGACCAGGAATCCTTCGCAGAGGAGAGCCTCGCGGCCCTGCGGCGCCTGCAGCGCGAGCTGCCGCCCAGGCTCGCGGTGGCGGTGGGCTACGTCGACCGCAACCGGACGGGGCAGGGCAAGCCCCTCGTGAACGCTATCGCCCTGCTCCGCGGCGGCGAGCTCGCCTTCGTCCAGGCCAAGACCCTCCTCCCCACCTACGACGTCTTTGATGAGGCGCGCTACTTCGAGCCGGCCCGCGAGCGGCGAGTCGTAGAGATAGCGGGAACGCGCGTCGGCATCGCCATATGCGAGGACATCTGGTGGGAGGAGCCCGCCGTGCCCGGCCTGCGCTATACCGTGGACCCGATCAAGGACCTCCTCGACGCGGGAGCCGAACTCCTCGTCGTCCCCTCCGCCTCGCCCTTCGCCGCGGGCAAGCTCGAGCTCCGGATGAAGCTCGCCGCGAAGGCGGCGCGGGAGGGCGGGATACCCGTCCTCTATTTGAACCTCCTCGGCGCGAACGACTCCCTCGTCTTCGACGGCCGCTCCTTCGCCCTCGACTCCGAGGGCGCCCTCGCGGCGCAGGCCGGCTGGGAGGAGGAGCTCCTCGTCATCGACACGGGCTCTCTGGCGCGAGGCGCGCGCGGCTCGACCCGAAGCGCCGCTCCTTCGCCGGGCTGGTCCGCGCCCCTCGAGGCCGCCGCGGGTCTCCACGCGCCCATCGAGGGCGCGGGTAGATATGAAGAGATCGAGCGCGCCCTCGTCCTGGGCATACGCGACTACATGCGCAAGTGCGGCTTCAAGTCCGCCTGCCTCGGCCTCTCCGGGGGGATAGACTCCGCCCTGGTGGCAGTCCTAGCGGCGGAGGCGATAGGCGCCGACAAGGTCACCTGCATATCGATGCCGAGCCGCTACTCGAGCGAGGGCTCCGTGAGCGACTCGGTCTCCCTGTGCGGATCGCTCGGCCTCCGCCTCGAGAGCCTGCCCATCGAGGGGCCCTTCTCGGCCTATCTCTCCCTCCTCGAGCCCAAGTTCGAGGGCCGCGAGCAGGACATAGCCGAGGAGAACCTCCAGGCGCGGGTCCGCGGCTCGATCCTCATGGCCTGGTCCAATAAATTCGGCGCCCTCCTCCTCACGACGGGCAACAAGAGCGAGCTGGCCGCCGGGTACTGCACCCTCTACGGAGACATGTGCGGCGGCCTGGCCCCTATCGGGGACCTCTTCAAGACCGAGGTCTACGGCCTCGCGCGCCATATCAACGCCCGGGCGGGCAGGGCGATCATACCCGAGGCGACGATCGCCAAGGCGCCGAGCGCCGAGCTCAGGCCCAACCAGACCGACCAGGACTCGCTGCCCCCCTACGACCTCCTCGACGGCATCCTCGGCCTCTACATCATCCAGAATCTGGGAGCCGCCGAGATCGTCGAGCGGGGCTTCGACGCGGCGCTGGTGGAGCGCGTGCTCGGCATGGTCGGCAGGGCCGAGCACAAGCGCCGCCAGTCGGCTCCCGTGATCCGGGTTTCCGCGAGGGCCTTCGGCACGGGCCGGCGGATACCGATCGCCCGGTCGGTCTACGAAGCCAGCGCCCGGTGAAGCTTGCGCCGCGCGTCCGCGCGGGCTATCCTAGTACCCTGAGGAATACATGACATACAAGTTGGACGGGGCGAAATTCGCGTCTCTCGAGGAGCTCGTCGAAGCCCTCTACCCACTCTACTCGGACAAGATGCCCGAGGAAGAGTTCAAGAAATACGCCGAAGAGAATGCCGAGAAGCAGCAGTAGCCCCGGCTCGCCTCCACTGGGCGGCAGGGAGGCTACAGTTACCCAGAGGGCCGCGCGGACGCAGCTGAACCACATCGTCGGCTACTCCGAGATACTCAGGAAGGACGCGCTGGAGGCGGGCCGCGAGGACCTCGCGTCGATCTTCGCCACCGTCGGCGAGTCGGCGCTCGAGCTCCAGGCGCCGCTCCTGGCCCGCCTCGGCGAGGGCGAGCCCGCCGCCGGGGCCGAGACGCTCGACCACGAGATCTACGGCATCCTCTACGCCCTGGTGGCCCTGATCCAGGACGCCAAGGGAAAGGCCTCGTCCGGGGGGGACAGGCACCTCGGGCTCGACGCCGATCGGTTGCTGGAGGCGGGAAACGCCATCCTCGAGCTGATGGCCGCCGAGGAGGGCCCCGGCTCGGAGGACGCGGGAGCGGAGGCGGTCCCGACCCGCGCGGATCTCTCCGCCTACGATCTCGCTTCGGCCCCGCGCCCGGGAAGGATCCTCGTCGTCGACGACAACCTCTTCAACCGCGAGCTCCTCTCGAGGCACCTCGAGCGCCAGGGCCACGAAGTGCGGGCCGCCGGCGACGGGCTCGCCGCCCTCGAGCTCCTCCGGGCCGAATCCTTCGACGTGGCCATCATCGACGTCATGATGCCGGGGATGAACGGCTACCAGCTCCTCGAGCGGATGCGGGCCGAGGAGGCGCTCAAGGGCGTGCATGCCATCGTCATCTCCGCCCTCGAGGACACGCAGATCATCGCGCGCTGCATACAGCTCGGCGCCGAGGACTATATGCCGCGCGAGTTCGAGCCCGTCATCCTGAAGGCGAGGATCGAGTCCTGCCTGGACAAGAAGCGCATGAAGGAGGAGCAGGAGCTCTTCGTCGCCGCCCTAGTCGAGGCGCAGGAAAAGCTCAACCTCGAGCTCAGGGGCGGGGCATCCTACGTCCGGAGCCTCCTGCCGGGCCGGATCGACTTCCCCGAGCTCAGCACGGACTGGGTGTTCGTGCCCTCCGCCTCGCTCGGCGGCGACGTATTCGGCTACCACCTGCTCGGAGGCGACGAGACGGGCGCCGGCAGGGGCAAGCTCGCGCTCTACCTCATAGACGTCAGCGGCCACGGCATCGAGGCCGCCCTTTTCTCCGTCACGCTAATGAACATGCTCAAGACCCAGGTCCTCCCGGGCGCCGATTTCGCGGACCCCGCCTCCGTGCTCGACAGGCTCAACGCCTCGTTCAAGATGGAGGAGCAGAACAACCTTTTTTTCACCGCGTGGTACGGCGTATGGGATCACGGTTCGAGGGAGCTGACCTACGCGAGCGCCGGGAGCCCTCCCGCCCTCCTCGTCATGCCCGGGGGCGTCTCGGAGGAGCTGTCGACGGGCGGCATGATCGTCGGCGTCGACGCGGACGCGCGCTACGACTCCGCCAGGGCCCATATCCCGAGGGGTTCGGGTCTCTACGTCTTCAGCGACGGGGTATACGAGTTCAGGGCGAGGGACGGGAGCATCTTCGGCATCGATCGCTTCACGAAGGCCCTCGTCGGGATAGCCTCGTCGCCCAGGACCGAGAAGCGCGTCCTCGAGAGGGTGCTGGATAGGGCCAAGGCCGAGTCGACGTCGAAGCGCTTCCCCGACGACGTTTCCCTGCTGGAGCTCCGCTTTGACTGATCGCTTCTCGATCGCTCGCGATCGCTTCTCAATCGCGACGCCCGACGACTTCCACGCCCACCTGCGCAGGGGAAGCGCGATGGGCGCCTACGCCCGCCGCCACGCGCTCTCCTTCGGCCGAGCCCTCGCGATGCCCAATACGGTTCCGCCCATCGCGTCGGGGCCCGCCGTCGCGGCCTACCGCGAGGCGATACTGGAAGCGGCGGGCGGGGCGCTGGCCCCCCTCGCGACCTTCAAGCTCCTGCCCGGCATGAGCGAGGGGACCGTTCGCGCCTGCGCCGCCGCCGGGGCGATCGCCGGCAAGTATTATCCTGCCGGCTCCACCACCAACTCCTCCGACGGCCTCCGCGATCCCGCCGAGGCCGAGGCCGCCCTCGGCGCCATGGAGGCGGCGGGGCTCGTCCTCTGCGTCCACGCCGAGGACCCCGCCGCGCCGGCGCTCGAGCGGGAGGAGGCCTTCATCCCTGTCCTCGAGCGGATGATCGCCGCCCACCCGAGGCTGCGGATCGTGATCGAGCATGTCTCCTCGGCGGCGCTCCTCGGCTTCGCGCTCGCCGCGCCCCCCCGGGTGGCCGCCACGGTGACGGCCCACCACCTCCTGTTCACCTTGGACGACCTCATCGGCGAGGCTATGTCACCCCACCTGTACTGCAAGCCGGTGCCGAAATCGGCGCGGGATCGCGACGCGTTGCGCGACGCCGTCTTCAGGGGGGAGCGCAAGCTTTTCTTCGGCAGCGATTCCGCGCCCCACCCCAGGTCGGCCAAGGAAGGCGCGCGGGCGGCCGCCGGGATCTACTCCTCGCCGACCGCCGTGGCCGCGCTCGCCGGCCTCTTCGAATCGGGCGGGGCCCTTGCCGCGCTGGAAGGCTTCCTGTCGATCCGCGGCGCCTCGTTCTACGGCCTGCCCCCGGCCTCCGGCCGTCTCGAGCTCGCCCGCGGCGAGTGGGTCGTGCCCGAGGAGCTGGACGGGGTCGTGCCGATGCTGGCGGGGAAGAGCCTCTCGTGGAGCTGTTCCAGGACCTAGAGCCTGACGATCCTCGACTTGGTCAGCGCCTCGCGCCCGGATTCAGTTATTAACATATCATCCTCGAGCCGGACCCCGCCCAGCTCGGGATGATAGAGGCCGGGTTCGATCGTGACGATCTGCCCGACCGCAAGGACGTCCGCGCAATCGTCGCGGTTGCGCAGGGCGGGGGCCTCGTGGGCGTCGAGCCCGACCCCGTGCCCCAGCGCGTGCGGCATGACGAGGCCCGCCTCCGCGAACAGCTCGTCGACATGGAGGGCGACCGCCCGGCAGGAAACCCCGGGCGCGAGCATGGCTATGGCCTCGGAGTGCGCCCTCTCGACGAGGGCAATCATCCTCTCGCGCTCCTCGCCGATCCGGCCCCTGGCGAAGCTCATCGTGACGTCGGTGGTGTAGCCCTCGAGCTTGATCCCGAAGTCGAGGATGGACAGGCCTTCGGTCGCAAAGGGACCGGATCCGTAGGGCGGGAAGGCGTGTATGCCCCAGCTCCGCGACGGTCCCGCGGCCAGGGTCTCGAAGCCGGGCCCCTCGCAGCCGGCCTCCCTGCTCGCGCGCTCGATGAAGAGCGCCGCGTCGAGCTCGGTTCGGATCCCGCCCGAGCGGACGCCGGCCTCGATGGCGCCGATGATGTCGTTCGTGATCGCCGAGGCCCGGCGGTAGAGGGCTATCTCGCCCGCGTCCTTGACCGCGCGCAGCCCCCGCGCGAAGCCGCCGATACCCTCGGCCCGGCAGACGAGGTCGTGGTCGGGCAGGCCCTCGACGAAATCGACGTAGCGAGGGTAGGCGAAGGCCGAGGGGAGCTCGACCTTCGAGCCGGCCTCGACGCCGAGGCGGGGCAGGAGCTCGGAGAGGGCCCGCATCGGCAGGCGGGAGAAGTCCGAGTAGGGCAGTATCTCGCCTCCGAAGCCCCCGGGCGCGCCCGCGAGGAGCCTGGCGAGGTTCAGGTCCCAGGCGACGAGGGCGGACCTGCCCTGCGCGGTCACGACGAGGAGGGCGTCGCCCGGCTGGCCGGTCAGGTACCTTATCGCCTGGTCGCGGCTGCCCTCCGCGTCCTCGAAGAAGGCCGCGGCGATTCCCTCGGACGCGAGACGCACCGCCACCCGCGCTACGCGGTCGGCATACCGGGAGCTCACTGTATGGCTTTCAATGCGGCCTGGGCCGCGAGTATGACGCCGCCGGACCACTTGTCGTTGAGGGAGACCGAGAGCAAGGCGGGCTTCGCGAGCTTGTTCTTCGCGAGTCCCGCGTTCTCGATGGCGGCCTTCGCCATGCGATTGCGCGTGTCGTCGGTCACCCCGGCCTTCTGATCGGCGTTGAGGGCGAGGATTATGTCCCTGAGGGCGGTCGCGGCCGGGTCGGCGGCGTTGACGCCGAGGGCCTGGAGGGCGATCAGCCTCTCCTCGTCGTCGAAGCCCTTCTCGTACGAGGCCTGGCAGCCCTCGACCGGACCGGAGCCCTTGGCCTTGTTCGCGATGAGCATGCGAAGGGCGGCCTTGCGCAGGTCGGAGAGGAGCTTGGCCTCGGCCTTGTCGCGAGGCGAATTCTGGTGGCCTATCGCGAGGGCCAGCGTCGCCGCCTCGATCTTGCGGTCGCCGCTCGCCTTGGAGGCCGCCTCGGCCTGGAGGGCGCGCAGCTTGCGCTCGGGAGTCTCGGCTCCGAGGATGGCCTTGATGGGGTCGGTGGGGTCCTCGGAGATGTTTGGCAGGGACTGCGCGGCCTGCTGCCGCACCAGGAGGCTGTACCAGGAATCGGCGGCGAAGAATACGGACGAGAAGCCCCTGACGTCCTTGAGCTTGTCCAAGGCTACGATGCACCCGTAGGCGAGCTTCTCCCCCATGTCGCGGTCCTCAGTGGGCTTGAGGTTGAGGTCCCTCAGCTTCAGCGCTATGCGCTCGGCGTAGTCGAGGGCGCGCATCTTGCCGAGGGAGATGATCGCCTCGGCGCGGGCCAGGGGGGCGGGCACGGACTGGGCGGCGTCCCACAGGAAGGGGGCGGCCGCGGTGTACTTGTAGTCTCCGAGCGCCTTCGCGATCATCCGCACGGTGGTGCCGTACAGCTCCTGGTCGATCGGCGAGGAATAGCTCCTCTGCTGCAGGAGCAGCTCCTCGAGGGCGGAGGCGAGGACCGGCGCGGTGGCCTTGTCCTCGAGTCCGACGAGATTGACCGCGGCCGCGTACTTCTGGGACAGCCCCTCGGCCTGCTTGAACAGCATCTGGTATATCTCAGTCGTCTCGTCCGCCACGCCGAGGGCGGCGACGACGAGGGCCAGGTATGCGAAGGCAATAAATCGCTTCATGCGCGGACTCCTATCTCTCACTCGTAATATGTCTCGATCGAGCTGTCCTCGCGGAGCACGTACTCGTAGGTCGAATAAGCTCCGCCCTCTCCTGCGGCGTTGAACTCGGCGGCCTTGGCGAGTTCGCCGGAGGGGCCGTAGGCATAGGCCGTCCTGGAGGCGAGGGAGCCGTCCGCGCGGCGCAGCTCCACCGAGGCGAGGAGGCCGTCCTTATAGGCGTAAGCCTCGAACTTCTGCAGGGCTCCGTCGGCGCCGAAGTAGGAGCGCTTGGCGAGCTTGCCGCCGGCGTACTCCATCCCGATCGTCCCGGCGGGCTTGCCTCCCGCGTCCTTCATCTCGACTCCAGCCAGGCCGTCGGCTCCGTAGGAATAGGCCGTCGTCGCCCTGGCCGCGCCGGACGCGTCTAGGGCCCTCCACTCGACCTTGCGGCCCGCGGAATCGTAGGAGTAGGAAGAGGCGGATTGGACCTTCCCCTTCGAGTCGAGCATCCTCTCCTGGGAAAGGCGTCCCGCAGCGTCGTACGCGAGCTCGCGCCTGCTGCGCAGCTTTCCGTCGGACTCGTAGACGGACTCGGCCGAGAGCCGGCCGTCCTTGTATTCGGAGAGGGCGCGCTGGACCGGATCGGGCCTCGAACTATCGTAGCTATCCTTCTCGATTACGTACTTTTTCGCCTCGTCGAGCTTGTAGACGGCATATTCGTCCGGGAGGCCGTCGGCGTAGAACGAGGCTTCCTTGACGAGGATGGGCACTTTCGCAAGCACCGTCCGCTGCTTGGCGACCTTTTCGGGCGTCTTCGCGGCTTCAGGAGGGGTGGAGGCCGCTGCCGGCGCGGGAGCCTTGGACGCACAGGAGGCAGTGAGGGCGATGGCAATTGCCATTATAAATAATGACCTGAGCAGGGAGCTCTTCATTCGTGGACCTCCAGCGCGATGCAGCGTGCGCTGGAAATATAGTGCATCGAGCGATTAATTGAAAATAGGTGCGAGTGGGGAAAATGGAGAAATAGCGTCCCCTAGCGCCTCCCCGCCCTCACAGCCTCTATGAAGCTGGCGGGGTCGATTATCTTCTCGCCGTCGTAGCTACGATATGCACTTGCCTCCATGAGACCCATTATCGCCTTGGGGCCGAGGGAGGGATCGACCTGCCAACCCAGGGCCAGCACTCCCGCCGCCCAGGGTATTCCCCAGCTTAAGCCCCCGCGGCCGGTGTATTGCCAGGCCTTCGAGCCGGTCATATAGGCCTCGGCCGTGCTTCGGTACGAGGTCGGCGCGCGGAGGGGGTCTCGCGTCGTGATGCCGCTGTAGGGCACCCCCGGAAAGCCCGCCTTGCAGACGCGGGGGTTCTCGCGATCCTCGAGGCTGAAGTAGCAGGGGCCGATCAAGCCCTTCTCCTCGGTGCAGTCGAGGACGAGGATGCCCGCGGCGGTCGCCTTCGCGAAGGCCTGGTCCCAGGCCGCGCCGTTCATCGAGAAAGGGGAGCCCTTGCCCGAGGGCGCCGCGGATACCGAAACGACCCGAATGCCCTTCCCCTTAGCCAGCTTCGCGCTCTCGTCGACCATCCAATTGAGAGCGTCCGCGTAGTATTTCGCGTCCCCGTTCCACGAAGGGACCGCCGCGAAAAAAACGCGGGCGCCGGGGGAGGTCCCGGCCCTTTCCCCGACGAGGAGGCTCAAGACCGCGGGACCGTGCATGCTTCCCTGGTCGGCCGCCTGACCCGTGCCGAAGTCCTTGTATTTTTCCACCTTGCCGGCGTATTCGGGATGGTCGAGGCCGGGAAGATTCTGGTCGATGATGCCGACGAGGACTCCCTCGCCCGTGATGCCTGAGGCATGGAGGGCTCGGACGCCGAGGCCGGGATTGCGGCCCTCCTCGATGACCCGGGCCGCGAGCTTGGCCGAGGGGCCCGAGAACGTCGCGCTGTCGTTCAGCCACAGCGTCCTGATCAGGCCGAGGTCGTCGGGCGCGTTCACCGGGATCGAGACGAGGCCGGCCATCGCGTCGAAGGGTGTGAGGCGGACGTCGGCGTAGGGCTTGATGGTCGGATTCGCGCCCGAGGCGCCTGCGCCCCGCGGGACGATGTGTATCTCGGTGACGGCTCCCTCGCCGATGGCGAATCGTACGCCCGCTTTATTATAGGCGATGGAGGATCCCTCGCGCGAATCCGGCTGCCCGAGCAGGGAAATCACGTCCTTCAAAGGCGTGTCGACCCTGATCCTTCCCATGAAGCGGAATTTCTGCTCCGGCAGGTAATGATAGCCGTTGATATCGCGGAACACGATCTCGGAGGCCTTTTCGGCACTTCCGTCGAAAACGAAGACGATGTCTCCGTAGGATGCCTTGATTTCCCGGCCATCGGGCTTCTCGGCTATCTCGATCCGAGTGGGCGCGCCGAGCTTCGCCGCGAGTTCGCGAAGGCTCAATGAAGGCAAGCTCGCGGAGAACTCTTCCATCGAGGCCTCGACTCTCTCGACGATCGCGTCGAGCTCCTCGGGGCCCTCCGCCGGAGCATGGTAGTAGGTCCTGACTTCGGATGCCCCTGCGCCGCGCGCGGCCAAAGAATATTTAGCCGCTGAGATTCCCGCCTCCCCGAGGATGCGCGAGTCCTTCTCGGGCGCGGCACCGGATGGGGCGGGCTCCCCTTCCCCGTCGGAGCGGGCGGGCTTCGCGAGACCGGCTCCGGGCTTGAAGAAATACATCGCGGAGACCGCGCCGTCCCAAAAGAAGAAGCGAATTCCCCTGGAAACGTAGGCGATATGCTCGAGGCCGACATTGGAATCGCTGACCTGCAAGACGCCGTCGCCCAAGTCCGGCCACTCCTGGAAACGAACGGTCGCCCTCGGCTCGCCGAGCATCGCGAAAACCTCCGCCTTCGTGGAGCCGACGCCGATGGACTGCCGGTATCGGTATTGCGAGGCCGGGCTATAGGTGCCTTGGTCGGCCTCGAACCGGATCTCATCGACCGCATCCCCGTTTTCCAGAAAGAAAAAATGGACCTCCGCGTAGTAGGCGTTGAAGAAAGTCCTATCGGGGGTCGCGACCACTTCGAGGCGCGTCGGGCTGCCGAAGCTCGTCACCAGGTCGGTCAGGCTCAAGCCGGGCAGGCGCACCGCCAGGGCCTCGACTTGCGCGTGGACTTTCGCTCCTAATCTCTCCAGCTCCTCCGGGCTCTCGCCCGGAGCGTGGTAGTAGGTCCGCATGTCGTCGCCGTCGAACTTCCCCAAGCTCATCCGGTAATTGGCCGGCGCGATGCCGGCCTTGAGCAGGACCCGCGCGTCTCCTTCGGAGATCGGCTCGGCCTTTCCTATTTGACGCACCTGGCCAAGCTCCTCCCTTCCCCGGCCCGAAAGGCAGCCCGAGGCGATAAGCGAGACGAAGATCGCGGCGAAGGCCATCCCGATACCGGTTCTGCGCATCATTGCCTCCTCGTGGTCGTAGGGCAGTCTAGCGCGCCGGCATCACGGGCTCGCAACGTCCTCGTAAACGGCCGGTAAATTCGCGAAGGCGATCGATACGAGGAGGCCTCCTCCCTCCGGGCGCTCGAAGAGGAGCTCGGCCCCATGGGTCCGGGCTATCTCCTTGCAGATCGCGAGGCCGAGCCCGAAGCCGCCTTTCCCCGGTTTCCGGCGGAAGGGAGTGCCAGCCGCGGCGATTTCCTCGTCGCTCATCCCCCGCCCGAAATCCCGCACGTAGAGCGTGACCGAGCCCTCGGATCTCTCGCATCCGGCCAGGATCCGGGCGCCCGGGGCGGAGGCGTGGATCGAGTTCTCGAGGAGGTTGCGCAGGGCCAAGGCCATAAGGCTCCGATCGCAGCGGATCGAGCCCCCCGCAGGCCCGACCTCGATGGTCAGGCCCGCGGAATCGTCCCTCGAGCGGGCCTCGTCAGCCGCGTCGCGCAGGAGGCCCGCGACCTCCACCTCCTCCATCGAGCGCGCCGCGCTCCTCGCGACGAGGAGGCGCTTGAGGCTCTCGGTCAGGTCGAGGATCCGGCGCCCCTCCGCCTCTATCCTCGCGAGGCCGTCTCGGTAGGATGCTTCGTCGTAGGCGCTCGCCTGGAGGAGCTCCGCGAAGCCTACGATCGACGTCACCGGCGTACGAAGCTCGTGGGTGAGATTGTCGACGAATGCCTGTCGGTCAGCCTTCTCGGCCTCGAGCCTCTCCACCTTGTCTCGGATCGAGTCGGACATGCGATTGAAGCTGGCGGCCAGCGTAGCCGCCTCGTCCGCGCCTCCCTCGTCCGCCCGGGTCCCGTAATCGCCCCCGGCCAGGAGGGCGGAGCCTCGAGCTAGCTCCTCGAGCCGCCGGGAGAGGGCGCGGCTGAGCAGGTACGAGCCCCCGGAGAGGAGGGCCGCGGCGAGGGCGCTCGAGAGGCCGAGGAGGGCCAGCTGCCTCCGGGTGAATAGGTCCAGCGTCTCCATGCCCGTCGCGAGGCTCGCTACGACATCGACGCCGCCGATGCGGAGCGGGGCCGAATAGAAGAGGGCGAGCCTGCCGTCGATCCTTCTCAGCAGGTAGGAGGGCCCGAGCCGGGCGGCCGCCTCGGCCTCGGGCCTCTCCCGCCTCCCGGCCGCCGCGAGAAGCTCGCCGGCGGCGAAGAGCCCCTCGCCTCCGGGGAGGCGCAGCTCGACCTCGGCTCCCGACCTGAGGATGCCCGCGCCTCCGCCCCGCAGGAAGGACCGCAGGGAGGCCAGCGAACCCCTCGGGAGCGGGGAGCCGGAGGAGAATGACTCATCGAGATCGCGCATCGCGTTCCAGGCTCCGTCCAGGGCCGCCGCGATGCGGCCGCACTCGCGCGTCAGGCTCGCCAGGCTCGCGTCCATGAGGCTCTTCCTTCCCGAGGCGAGGCTCATGGCGCCCATGAAGGCGATGGCCGCCATGGCGGTCGCCGTGGAGAGCAGGAAGACCTCTGTCCGGAGCTTCAAGCGATCAGCCCTCGAGGCGGTAGCCGATGCCCGGCACCGTCCGTATCGCCTCCGTCCCGAGCTTCTCGCGCAGCCTCTGCACGTGGACGTCGACGGTTCGCGTCTCGCAGGAGGCTTCGTAGCCCCAAGCCAGGGCGAGCAGCCTGTCGCGGGAGAGCGCGATCCCCTTATGCTCGGCGAGGCTCAAGAGCAGGTCGAATTCGCGCCGCGTCAGGTCGATCCCGATACCGCCTACCCGCACGATCCTACCCTCTATGTCGATGTCGATGCCGGCCACGCATAGCCTTCTCTCGTCTCGGGAATGCCGCCTGAGGATGGCCCGCACCCTCGCGATCAGCTCCAGCGCCTCGAAGGGCTTAGTTATATAATCCTCGGCCCCCGCGTCGAGTCCTCCGACCTTGTCCATGAGCGAGTCCCGAGCGCTCAGGATGAGGACCGGGATGCCCTCGGCGCGTATCGCGGGAACGAGCCGAAGGCCGGGAGCGTCGGGCAAGCCCAGGTCGAGGATGGCGAGGGCGACGCCTTCGAGGGACGCCAGGCCCAGGGCTGCGGTCGGCGCCGCCGCGACCTCGAATCCTACGGTGCCGAGGCTCAAGGCCACCAGTTCGGCGATGGAGGGATCGTCTTCTATTACGAGGATTTTTGTCATGCGGAAGAGTATGGGCGCCTAGGGAGGGGAAAGCAAGCGGGCGGCTATATCTCTTTCCCCGCCGCGTCCAGCGCGTCCTTCAGCAGGCCGAGGCCTCGATCGATCTCGCCATCCGGGATCACGAGGGGCGGCAGGAGCCGCACGACGTCGCTTCCCGCGGTGAGGACCAGGAGGCCTCTCTCGAGGCAGAGCTCCTTGACGCGGTCCGGCGGGCAGGTCACGGCGATGCCGATCATGAGGCCGCGCCCGCGCGCTTCCTTCACGAGGTTATGCTTCCAGGAGCGGACGGCCTCTAGGAAGCGCTCGCCCTTCCCGGCCACGGCGTCGAGGAAGCCGGCCGAGCCGAGCTCGCTCAGGACGACGCGCGCGGCGGCCGCGGCGAGGGGATTCCCGCCGAAGGTGGAGCCGTGGTCGCCGCGCTCGAGCACGCGCGCGGCTTCGCCGCGGGCGAGCACTGCCCCTATGGGCACGCCGCCCGCCAGGCCCTTGGCCAGGGTGACCACGTCCGGCCGCACGCCGGCGCGGCTCGACGCGAGGAAGCTCCCGGTCCGCCCGACGCCGCATTGGACCTCGTCGGCGATGAGGAGGATGCCGCGCTCCTCGCAGAGCCTGGCCGCGAGCCTCTGGTACTCGTCGCTGAGGGGCACGACGCCGCTCTCTCCCTGTATCGGCTCGAGGAGGAGGGCGCAGGTCCCGCTCCCGAGCGCGGCGTCCAGGGCCGCGGAGTCCTCGGCCTCCACGTATTCGAAGCCTGCGGGGAAGGGCCCGAAGCGCTCGTGGAATTTGTCCTGCCCCGTCGCCGCCAGGGTGGCGATGGTCCGGCCGTGGAAGGAGCCGCGCAGGGTCACCACGGTGGTCCTCGACGCGTCGTGCGACGCGCCGTGCTTGCGCGCGATCTTGATCGCGCCCTCGTTGGCCTCGGCCCCCGAGTTGCAGAGGAAGACCGCGTCCATGCCCGTGCGCGCGCAGAGCTCCTGCGCCAGCTCGAGGGCCTCGCGGCTCTGGTAGTAGTTGGAGACGTGGATGAGGCGCGCGGCCTGCTCCGCGATGGCCGCGACGAGCCTCGGATGGCCGTGCCCTAGGCTGTTCACGCCGATCCCGCTCGCGAAGTCGAGGTACTTCCTGCCGTCCTCGGCCTCGAGCACGACCCCGGAGCCCCGGACGAAGACGAGCCCCGTCCGCTTGTAGGTGTCCATCAGCATGTCGCTCACGATATCATCGTCCCTACGCCGGCGTCGCTGAAGAGCTCGACGAGGAGGGAGTGCGGAGAGCGCCCGTCGATGATGTGCGCCCGGCCGACGCCCCCGTCCACCGCCCTCGCGCAGCACTCGACCTTCGGTATCATTCCCTTGGACACGATTCCCCCCTTCACGTAGTCGTCCAGCTCGGATCGGCGGATCTCCTTGATAAGGGTGCCGTCGTCCCGGAGGTCCCGCAGTATGCCGGGCACGTCGGTGAGCAGCAGGAGCTTCTCCGCGCCGAGGGCGATGGCTATGTCCGCCGCGGCCGTGTCCGCGTTCACGTTGTACGACTTGGGGTCGCTGCCGACGCCTCCGGCCACGGTGGCGACCACGGGCACGAAGCCGCCGCCGAGCGCCGCCTCCAGGACCTCGACCCTGACCTCGACTATCTCGCCGACCAGGCCTAGATCGGCCCCGGGCGAGCCGTCGGGGCCGGCCTTGCTCCGGCGCTCCGCGGCGAGGAGGCCTCCGTCCAGGCCGCAGAGCCCGAGGGCCCTGCCGCCCGCGCGCTGGATCAGCCCGACGAGCTCCTTGTTCACCTTGCCGGCGAGGACCATCTGCACGACTTCCATCGTCTCCTCGTCGGTGTAGCGCAGGCCCCCGATGAAGACCGGCTCCTTGCCGAGGCGGCGCAGCATCGCGTCTATCTCCGGCCCGCCGCCGTGCACGAGGACCGTGCGGATCCCGACGCAGCTCATGAGGACGAGGTCCTCGGCCACCGCGGCGCGCAGCGACTCGTTGACCATGGCCGCCCCGCCGTACTTCACGACGATGGTCTTGCCCCGGTAGCGCTGGATGTAGGGCAGGGCCTGCGCGAGTATGGCCGCCTTGTCGTTGACCGAAATGCCCATGCGTATCTCCTGGCTTCCTATTCTCAAGTCCTGTAGTCGCCGTTGATGCGGACGTACTCGTAGCTGAGGTCGCAGCCCCAGGCGGTAGCCTGCCCGCCGCCCTCGGGGCGGCCGCCGAGGTCGACGAGGATGGTCACCTCCTGGGCGCCGAGCACGAGCTTGGCCTTCTCCTCGCTGAATGGTATTCCCGCGCCGTCTACGCAGACCTCGAGGTAGCCGCGCGGGCTCTCGAAGGCGAGGCGCACCTTGTTCGGATCGAAGGCCGATGGCGCGTAGCCGAGGGCGCAGAGCACCCGGCCCCAGTTCGCGTCGGAGCCGAAGAGGGCGGTCTTGACCAGGCTCGAGGTGATGACCGATTTGGCCAGGGCCTCCGCCGCCTCCTCGCTCGCGGCTCCGGTCACGACGCACTCGACTAGTTTGGTGGCCCCCTCGCCGTCGCGGGCTATCATCTTGGCCATCTGGGTGTCGACGTAGTCGAGGGCCTCCGCGAAGGCCCGGTAGTCCGCGCCGCGCTCCTCGATCGGCGCGTTCCCCGCCATGCCGTTCGCGAGGAGCACGACCATGTCGTTCGTGCTCGTGTCGCCGTCCACGCTCACCCGGTTGTAGGTCCGCCTAACGCTCTCGGAGAGGGCCTCCTGGAGAAGCCCGCTCGAAATCGCGCAATCCGTGGTGACGAAGCCCAGCATCGTGGCCATGTTCGGGTGGATCATCCCCGAGCCCTTGGCCATGGCGCCTATCGTCACGGTCTTGCCGCCGAGCTCCACGCTGACGGCGAGCTCCTTCTTCATCGTGTCCGTGGTGAGGATGGCCTCCCGGGCGTCGATGGAGCCGGCCTTGGACAGCGCGGCGACGAGGGCCTCCATTCCGGCCTCTATAGGCGACACGTCCAGCTGGACGCCGATGACGCCGGTGGACGCGACCACCACGTCCTCGGGCTTGACAGGGAGCCGCTCGGCGACGAGGGCCGCCATGCGCTTCGCCGCTATGATGCCCGCCTCGCCGGTACAGGTGTTGGCGTTGCCAGAGTTGACGATCACCGCCTGGGCATGGCCGTCGGCGAGGTGCTCCTTCGTGACAACGAGGGGCTGGCCTATGACCTTGTTGCGGGTGTAGCAGGCCGCGGCCGTGCAGCGCTCCTGGGACCAGATAAGGGCGAGGTCCTTCTTGTCGCCGGTCTTCTTGATCCCGACCCGTATGCCGGACGCCTTGAATCCCTCGGGGGCGGTGACCCCGCCGCGCAGTTCCTTCATGTACGGTCTCCTATCTCCGGCTTACACGGCCGGAGGAAGCATGGATATGCCCGCTCTCTCGTCCAGGCCGAGCGCGATGTTCATGCATTGCACGGCCTCTCCTGAGGAGCCCTTCATCATGTTGTCGATCGCCGCGACGACCACGGCCGTCCGCCCCTTAGCCGGCACGTGGACCGAGATGTCACAGAAGTTGGAGAACCTGACGTTCCGGTTGGTCGCGTAGGCCCCCGCGCCCAGCACGCGGACGAAGGGCTCGGAGGCGTAGAACGAGGCGTAGGCCTCGCGCAGCGCCGCCTCGTCGGTAGCCTTCGCGAGGCGGACGTAGATGGTCGCGACAATGCCCCTGCCCATCGGGGCGAGGTGGGGCGCGAAGAGGGCCCCGACCGGGGCTCCGGCCATGGAGGAGAGGACGGCCGATATCTCGGGCCCGTGTCGATGCTCGCCGATTTTGTAGGGATTGATCGAGTCCGCGCACTCGGAATAATGCGTGGCCTTCGTCGGCTCCTTGCCCGCCCCCGTCGTGCCCGACTTCGCGTCGATGACGATCCCCTCGAGCTCGGCGAGACCGAGCTTCATGGCCGGGAAGAGGCCCAGGGTCGCGGCGGTAGGGTAGCAGCCGGGGTTGCCGATGATACGCGGTCCTTTCGCGTCGGGGCCGAGCGAGGAGAGCTTCTTCCTATTGAATTCAGGCAAGCCGTAGACCGAAGCGGCGTGGAGTTCGGGCCGGGCGTACTTCTTCCCGTACCAGGCCGAGTAGGTCGCCTCGTCGGCGCCGAAGCGGAAATCGGCGGACATGTCGATGAACAGCGATCCCTTCTCGGAGCAGAGGGCGGCTATCTCCTCGGCATGGCCCGCCGGCAGGGCGGCGAAGACCACCTGGGCCTCGGCGATGGCCGCGGACTTGTCCACGAGGATAGCCCTCATCGGGTCCTTCCCGAAGGCGCCGGCGAGGTTGGGATAGACCGAGGACATGGCCTCGCCCCCTGAACTCGCCGAGCTCAGGATGAGCCGATCGACCCCGGGGTGGCCCAGGAGTAGCCTCGCCAATTCGGCCCCGGCATAGCCGGTGGCCCCGATCACAGCACAGATGACCATCGCAATCGCTCCATCGATGCGCTCGCGGGGGCGATAGGCCACCGCGGACGCGGAATAGGCCCTGACGCGCAGGCGTCACAGCCTTTTATCTGGTGAGTTCGAATATGGCCTAACGGAGGCAAAGAGGCGGGCTGAGAAGGAGGCTGGGCAGGCGGGGGGAAACGCTGAACTCGGGCGCTGCGAGCGCGGAGCCGTGCGGAGGCAGACCGTGGCCATTGTATGTCATAAACCGCTCCTCGGATGCATAATTATACGCATAATGAGAATTTTCGGCGCGAATGTCAAGGAGAGGATGCATTTTCATGCAAGGTTTTTCAGCCCATCGCCTCCACCGCCCCTTCGACGGCCGCGATGCGCTTCAGGTTCTCCTCGCCGAGCCCCTTGAGGTCCTTCATGCCCTCCGCCATGCCGGCGAAGGACGCCAGCAGGGACTGGACGGCCTTGGAATGCTCGCGCAGGGCATCCCCAAGCGAGCCGAGTTCGGTCACGCCGCCGCCCGAGCGCTCCGCGATGGCCTGCACGGCCGTCTCGATATCCAGGGAGGCGTCGCGGACTCCCACGGCTGCCTGGGTGATCTCGCCGATGCCCGTGCGTATTTCGATGAGGGCGTTGAACACGCCATCCATGGCCTCGTTCACCGTGCCGACGCCCGATTTGATGACGCGGAAACCGTCGCTCGCCTTCTGGTTCACCTCGCGAGCGTGCTGGATCTCGACGGATATCTCCTTCAGGGTCCTCGTGATCTCCTTCGCGTTGATGCCGGTCTGCCCGGCCAGCGTGCGGATCTCGTCGGCGACGACGGCGAAGCCTGCGCCGAACTCGCCGGCGTGGGCGGCCTCGATGCTCGCGTTCATCGCCAGGAGGTTGGTCTGGCTCGAGATCTTCTGGATTATCTTGCCGACTTCGGTGATGGCCGCGGAGGAATTGGCTATCTTCAGGATCGCGGCGAGGGCCAGCTCCATGTCGGCCTCGCCCTGGTCGGTGAGCTTCCGCAGCTCGCCGATCCGCTCGCGCTTGTCGGCGGTGCCCGAGGAGGCGGAATCGATCGTCGCGTTGATCTGCTCGATCGCGGCGCTCGTCTCGTGGATGGCCTCGGAATGGCTCCGGGTCTGGTCGCGGACCCTATCCACGAAGCCCGCGATCTCGAGGTTGCCCTGGCGCGCCGTATCCATGCCCTGGGAGAGCCGGGCGAAGTCCTCGACGAGGGAGGATAGCTCGCGCTCCGAGACGCGGACCCGCTCGCCGTTCTCGTCGACGAAGGAGAGCAGGCGATCGCCGACCGCCATGCCCTCCCGGGCCGAGGCGATGACCGCGCCCATGGCCTCGATGCGGGAGCGATTCTTCTCCATCTCGGCCCGGGCGATGCCCGTGAAGGTGTCGACCAGGGCCATCATCGAGCCGCCGAGGAAGCCCGAGAGGCCGAGGAACATCGCGATGAAGAAGAGAGACTCGATCTCCTTTGGTCCTTCCCCGGCCAGGCCGTGGGCCCGGGTGCGGATGAAATAGAAGGCCAGGATCGCGGCGTAGGACAAGCCGGCGATGTAGGCGGGCAGGGCGCGGTTCATGCCGACGAGACAGGACATCAGCACCGTGACCTCGAGGAGGAAGGCGAGGGCGTAGAGCTCGTAGTAGTGCTGGAACGGCCTCATATACATGAAGCCCCACAGGACGGCGACCGTGACGATGACGAGGAAGTCCGAGGCGAGGCGCGCCCTGCCCGAGCGGAGCAAGGCGATGCTCGCGAAGATCGCGGCGACGGCGACGAGGCGGAAGAGGGCCTCGGCCACGACCAGGCCCTTGAAGAGCATGAGGACGAAGGGCACGATGTCGGCTGCGAGCAGGGCGATGGCGAGGTAGAGGGTATAACTGGCCTTGGCCTTGGCGAGGAAGTCCGCGCCTTCGTAGGCGCGGAGGTACCGCTTCGCCAATCCGAACATCCTCGGGCTGCTGTCTGTGGGTTCCATGGGTGCTCCGTTCCCGGAAAGGGCGGCCTCGCGGTTTCGCACAATCCGTATGAATACTTTGGGCTGATTGTTTTGGGAAGGAAATCTCGATAGCCTTCCTCGCGCATACGCCGACTAAGCAAACGTAAGTAGCTGGGAAGGACTTGTCAAGGCTCGAGCTTCAGCCCCCTCGCGGAGGGAAGGTCGCGACGAGGAGGCGCGCGATGTCCTTGGCCATCCCGATCGAGGGCCCGTCGAGCCCGAGATCGAGGAAAACGTCCCTGCGCTCGCGGGCGAACCAGGCGCGAAGGCGGCGGGAGATCTCCTCATCGGCCTCGCCGCTGCGGGAAATCCTCACGAGGGCCGCCATCTCCTCGGCGGTGAACATCTTCCAGTCGCTGCCCGCGACGAGGTGGTAGGTCGCGCCGTCCGCGGAGCGCTCGATGCGCAGGGCCGAGTTGGTGGGCTTGGGCCCGGCGGGAGTCGGCCTCGGGCCGGCGGCCGCCACGCGGTCGGAGATCGCGTTCAGCTTCTCGACCTCCATGTTATAGCGATGGACCTTCGCCTGCTCGAGGAGGAAAGCCACGCCCTCCTCGTCCAGCTCGGGCAGGAGGGCCAGCAGTTCCTTGAGCGCGGGGCTCTTCGTCGCGGCTGTCTTTTTCGAGGCGGGTCGCTTCGCGGTCGGCATCTTAGGCACCCCCGTTGCAGTACGAAGGCAATAGTATATCGCTGTTCCGCCGCGGTCTCAGGATCGAGCTTGCCGAATCGGGAGGCCCCCGCTATCCTCGATGGCATGAAGAATGAAGATATCAAGAGATTGCGCGCGAACCTGGACGGCGAGCGCGACGCCGTATTCCTCTATGGCAGGCTCGCCGACGCGGAGCCAAACCCCGACCTCTCCGAGCTGTACAGGAAGCTGGCGGAGACGGAGCGCCGGCACGTCGCGTTCTGGGAGAAGCGGCTCGTCGAAGCCGGCGCGAGCGTCGCGCCCTTCCGCCCCTCGATGAGGACCCGGATGACGGCGCGCTTCGCCTCGCGCTACGGCGCCCAATCGGTGGTCGGGACGATAGCCAGGGTGGAGTCGCGCGCGGCGAGCGGCTACGACGGCCAGAGCGACGCCGAAAGCGTCGGAATGCCGGGAGAGGAGAGGTCCCACGCCCGGGTCTTCGGCACACTGGCCCGCGAGAGCTCGGGAAGCGGCCTGCCCGGCGGCGAGGTCGCCCGCTTCGAGGGCAGGCATCGCGCCGGAGGCAACGCCCTCAGGGCGGGCACCCTGGGCGCGAACGACGGCCTGCTCTCGGTCTACAGCCTGGTGATGGGCGTGGCCGGCGCGGGCGTGGGCAAGCGCGAGATCCTCGTCACGGGCGTCGCGGGCCTCCTCGCCGGCTCCCTCTCGATGGCCCTCGGCGAGTGGATATCCGTGCAGAGTTCGCGCGAGCTCTACGAGCGGCAGATCGATATAGAGCGCCAGGAGATCGCCGACTCGCCGGAGGAGGAGATGGAGGAGCTCGCGCTGATCTACCGCGCGAAGGGCCTCGATCCCGAGCAGGCGAGGGCTACCGCGCAGCGCATAGTCTCCGGCGGGGGCGAGGCGGCCCTCGACACCCTCGTGCGCGAGGAGCTGTCGATAGATCCCAAGGAGCTCGGGGGCTCGGCCTGGGAGGCGGCGATCACC
>JANXYQ010000014.1 GCA_025355995.1 Spirochaetaceae bacterium
CGGGTCGCAGGCCAGCCCCAGGCAGTTCTTGAGCGACAGCGCGGCTCCCTCCAGGCAGTCCGAGGCGCCCATGCCGAGGAGATGCAGGAGGCCCGCCGAGGCCATGGCGGCGGCGGCCCCGCATTCGGCCTGGCAGCCGCCGGCGGCGCCCGAGAGGGTCGCCCTGGACGCGATGACCATGCCCACCCCGGAGGCGACCACGAAGGCGTCCTGGAAGGCGCGGGAGTCGGCGTCGAGCTCGGGGCGGCGCGCGTCCCTGTAGGCCCAGAGCACCCCGGGCACGACGCCGGAGGAGCCGGCGGTGGGGAAGGCGACGATCTTGCCCCCGCAGGCGTTCACCTCGTTCACGGCGAGGGCGTAGGTTATGGCGAGGCGGAAGAGGGGATCGGCCACGGCCGTGGCGGGGGCGGCCGCGAGGCGCGCGGCCGCGCCGGCGGTCAGGCCGGAGTAGGAGCGCTGCGGCTGGCTGAGGCCGAGGTCGAGGGACTGGCGCGTTATGCGAATCCTCCTCGCGACCTCGGCCCTCGCGGCCTCGCTCGTCGCGGACGAGTAGAAAGCCTCCCTGGCGACGAGGAAATCGGGCAGGGAGAGCCCCGATTCGGCGGCTCGATCGAGGAGCTCGGCGGCGGTGGAAAAAAGCCAATTCATCGGGGGCTCCTTGTCACGAGCGAATGGAGGGCACGCGCACGACGTCCAGCACGGCGGCCAGGGCGGCGATCGAGGCGACGAGGCTCGAGTCGACCTGCCCGTCCACCTCGGCCACGATGAGGGCCTCGTCGCCCCTGTCCCTGCGCTTCGAGGCGAGCGAGGCGATGTTGAAGCCGGCCCCCGCGAGGAGGGCGGCCACGCGGGCGATCACCCCGGGCTCGTCGTGGTGGAGCACGAGGATGGCGTCGAGCCTCCCGTCGAGGAGGGCCTCGAAGCCGTTCACCGACTGCAGCAGTATCTCGCCCCCGCCCACGGAGGCCCCGCGCACCCGGAGCGAGCGAGCGCCCGCCCTGAGCTCGATGACGACGGTGTTGGGATGGTAGCGCTCGGGCCCGTCGTACACGGGGACTATCTCGACCTCCAGCCCCTCGCGCGCGGCGATCTCCGGCGCGAAGCTCAGGCGCTCGTCCTCCGGCAGGATGCCGAGGAGCCCTGCGATCGCGGCCTTGTCCGAGCCGTGCCCCTTGTAGGTGCGGGCCAGGCTGCCGTAGAAGAGGACCCTCGCGCCGTCGAGCGGCAGGGGGAGTATCCTGCGCGCCAGGTATGCGATGCGGGCGACTCCCGCCGTGTGGGAGCTCGAGGGACCTATCATCACGGGCCCGAGGATATCGAAAAGCCCGATCTTCCTGTCGTCCATAGGCGGGCATCCTAGCACGATCCGGCGGACTCTTCGAGACGGGGGCGCCGCCCCCTTCCTGACGGTCCCCCGCTCAAGTAGACTCCTCCCGGAGACTCCACGTGCAAAAGGACGCGACAGCGATCATCATCGGGGCGGGCCCCGCCGGGCTCTTCCTTGCGGCTCGCCTCGCGGCGCGGCTGGCCGGCCGCCTCTCGCCGCCCGCCGGCGAGGGCGTCCTCGTCCTCGAGAAGATGCCCAGGCCGGGTCTCAAGCTCCTCGCGTCGGGCTCGGGCCGGTGCAACCTGAGCCATTCCGGCCCCATCGGCGATTTCCTGGGCCATTACGGGAGCGCAGGCCGCTTCCTCAAGAAATCCCTGTACGCCTTCACCAACGAGGACCTTGCGCTCTGGCTCCGGGAGCGCGGCGTCGCGCTCGAGGCCGAGGAGGGCGGCAAGCTCTTCCCCGCGTCGCGCCGCGCCTCAGACGTCCTCGGCGTCCTCGTAGACGAATGCGAGCGGAACGGCGCGCGAGTGATCGCCGGCGCGAGGGCCGTCGAGGCCCGCCGCGAGGGCGGGGCCTTCGCGGTCGAGACGCTCGCCCAGGACGGTTCGCGCGAGGCCTACGGGGCCCCCTTCCTCGCCTTGGCCGCCGGAGGCCGATCCTATCCCGGCACGGGCAGCACGGGAGACGGCTACGCCCTGGCCCGGGCGCTCGGGCATGCGATCGTCGATCCGCGGCCCGCTCTCGCTCCCGTCGCCCTGCGCGATACCGCCATCTGCGCCCTCGCCGGCCTCTCCTTCGAGTCCCTGGCCTTCTCGATCCGCCGGGGTGGCAGGAAGATCGACGAGACGCGCGGCGACCTGCTCATCACCCACGAGGGACTCTCCGGGCCGGGGATCCTCGACGCCTCGCGCGGCTTCGAGCCGGGGGACATCCTCGAGCTCGATTTCTCCGGCCTCGGCCTCGAGCGATTCAAGGCGGCCCTGGACTCGCGGATCGCCGCCTCGCCCCGCGCCCTCGCGAGGACCGCGATGGCGGACCTGGGCCTGCCCAGGCGCCTCGCGGAGCTGGCCTGCTCCCTCGCCGGGCTGCCCGAAGAAGCGAGGTGCTCGGACCTGAGGCGCGAGGCCCGCGAGGCGATGGCGAGGACGGCCGCCGCCTTCCCCGCCGAGATCAAGGCCGTGGGCGGCTTCGAAAAGGCGATGGTCACGGCCGGGGGCGTGAGCCTGGGGGAAGTCGACGGCTCGTCCATGGAATCGCGCATCGCGGAGGGCCTGTACTTCGCCGGGGAGCTCCTCGACTACGACGGGGATACGGGCGGCTACAATCTGCAGGCCGCCTTCTCTACCGCCGAGGCAGCCGCGCGCGCCATGGCGCAGGCCGCCTGCGGACTCTTCCCGCCCGGCTCGACCATGCCCCCCCCTCGTGCTACCATCCTTCCATGATAGACGTCGGCGCGGGACTCGCTCTGCCCCTCGTCCTCGCCTACCTCGCGGGCTCCTTCCCCTCCGCACTCGTCTTCGGCCGCCTACTGCGCGGACTCGACCCGAGGGAGCTCGGCTCGGGGAACGCCGGCGCCACGAACGCGCTCCGCAGCCTAGGCGCGCTGCCGGCGGCCCTGACCCTCCTCGCCGACGCAGCGAAGGCCCTCGCGGCGGTCCTCCTCGCGCCGCTCGCGTCGAGGCTCGCCCTCGCGCCGCCCCTGCCGCCTCGGGACCTGGCCGCCCTCTGCGCCGCGTCGGTCATCCTCGGCCACGTATTCCCCGTATTCGCGGGCTTCCGCGGGGGGAAGGGAGTCGCGGTGGCGGCCGCCGCCCTGGGCGCGCTTTTCCCGGCCGCCATTCTCTGGTGCCTCCTGGCCTTCGGCCTCGCCCTCACAGCCACCGGCTACGCCTCGGTCGCCAGCCTCGCGGCGGCGTTCGTTTTCCCCGCGGCGGCCTTCCTGACGGGCTCTCCCCCGCCCTGGGCCGCCGATCCCTCGGCCGGACTCTCCCTGCCCGGCATCCTGGCGCTGCTGGCGCCCCTGGCGATCGTCGCGACGCACCGGAAGAATATAGCCAGGCTCGCGACCGGCTCCGAGAGCCGCTTCCCCCGGGCCATGATATGGAAGCGCGCCTTGGATAGACTGCGATCCCGAGGGTAGATAGCGGCGAGTCGCATCGGCGCAGGTTATTCGAAACAGCCCGCCGCGGGCCTAGGTTTCCAGCGCCTTCCTCATGGCCCGCTCGAAGCCGGGCAGGGCGCCCGCGATGACCTTGTCGTCGACGCAGTAGGCTATGCGGAAATAACCGGGAGTCCCGAAGCCCGAGCCCGGCACCGCGAGGATGTTCTCTTCCTTCAACAGGGCTATGAAGCGGGCCTCGTCGGCGAGGGGGCTCCTGGGAAAAAGGTAGAAGGCGCCGGCGGGCAGGTCGAAGTCGTAGCCCGCCGCCCTTAAGCCCGCCGCGAGGGCGTCGCGCTTACGCTCATACAGCGACACGTCGACGCAGGCTTCGCCCATGCCCGCGATGACCCTCTGCATGAGGCTCGGCGCGTTGACATAACCGAGGATGCGGTTGGCCAGGGCGAGCGCGCCCATCAGGTTAGGGAGGTCCTCGGCGGCCGGGTTGACGGCGACGTAGCCGATGCGCTCGCCGGGAAGGGAGAGGTCCTTGGAGTAGGAAGTGGCGACGATCGAGTTCGCGTAGCTCGCGAGGACGCTCGGGACGGAGGCGCCGCCGTAGACGATCTTCCGGTAGGGCTCGTCGGAAACGAGGTAGAGGGCTCGCCCGTTCTCCCGGCCCTTGCGCTCCATCGCCCGCGCCAGGGCGGCTAGCGACTCGGCGGAGTAGATCCTGCCCGTCGGGTTGTTGGGCGTGTTGACCAGGACTACCTTGGTCTTCGCCCCCATGGCCGCCTCGAGGGCGCCGAGGTCCAGGGAAAAATCGGGCAGGGAGGGCACCGCCTTGAGGACGCCTCCGTGATTGTCCGCGATGAAGCCGTACTCGACGAAGTAGGGAGAGCTCACCAAGACCTCGTCGCCCGGGTCGAGCAGGGCCTTGAGGATGATGTTGAGGGCGCCCGCGGCGCCGCAGCTCACCACGACCTGGTCGCCCCCGAGGGCGACTCCCTGGTCGGCCGAGATCCGGGAGGCGATCGCCGCCCGGGCCTCCGCGAGCCCGGCGTTCGGCATGTAGGCGTGGAGGGCGGGATCGTCGGCTTCGACGACGGCGCGCAGCCTCTCCTTCAGGGCCGCGGGAGGGGGCAGGTTGGGGTTCCCGAGGCTGAAGTCGAAGACCTTGTCCTCGCCGTGGATCTTCTTGAGCCTCGCGCCTTCCTCGAACATCTTGCGGATCATCGAGCCGTTCTCGACGTACTCGCGCATCTTCCTGGCAACGGCCATCGTACGCTCCTCGTTCATATGACTTTTCCCGCGCCTCCGAGCATACACTAGAGCGGCCGATGGACAAAGTGCGCGAAAGGGTATGAAATGGCCGCATGAGGAAACCCTACCCCCCCGTTAACTCAGCCCTGGCCGGACTCTGGCACGGCGGCGACTACAATCCCGATCAGTGGCTCGACCGTCCCGACGTCATCGACGAGGATTTTCGGCTCTTTCCCCTCGCCGGAGTGAACGTCGTGTCGGTCGGCATCTTCTCCTGGACCCGCCTCGAGAGCGAGGACGGCGTCTACGACTTCGCCTGGCTGGACGGGATCATGGACAGGCTGGACCGCGCGGGAATGAAGGCCATCCTGGCAACGCCCTCCGGAGCCAAGCCGGCCTGGATGTCGCAGAAGTATCCCGAGATACTTCGCTGCGCGCCCAGCCGCGTCCGGGACCTCCATGGCGGCCGCCACAACCACTGCTATACCTCGCCCGTCTACCGCCGCAAGGCGACGGAGATCAATACCCGCCTGGCCGAGCGCTACAAGGGCCACCCCGCCCTCCTGCTCTGGCATGTCTCCAACGAGTACGGAGGGGAGTGCCACTGCCCCCTCTGCCAGGAAGCCTTCCGCTCCTGGCTGAAGGCGCGCTACGGCGGCCTCGACGCCCTCAACGCGGCCTGGTGGACCGACTTCTGGAGTCACCGCTATACGGACTGGTCCCAGGTGGAGTCGCCCTCCCCCCAGGGCGAGGGTTCCGTGCACGGCCTCGCGATCGACTGGAAACGCTTCGTCGACGCCCAGTCCCTCGATTTCTTCCTGGCCGAATCCGCGCCCCTGCGGTCGATCACGCCCGGCGTGCCCATAACGGTCAACATGATGGGCACGTACCCCGGCCTGAACTATTGGAACTGGGCGCCCCGCGTCGACGTCGTGAGCTGGGACAATTACCCCCAGTGGCATCGCTCCGGCGACGGAGCCCCGGCGCGGGGCGACGCCGACGTAGCCTCCTACGCAGCCTTCCTCCACGACCTGAACCGCAGCCTCAAGGCCGGGAAGCCCTGGCTCCTGATGGAGAGCACGCCGAGCCAGGTCAACTGGCAGCCCGTCAACCGCCTCAAGAAGCCGGGCATGCACGCCCTCTCCTCCCTGCAGGCCGTGGCCCACGGATCCGACTCGGTGCTGTACTTCCAGTGGCGCAAGGGCCGGGGAGCCGCGGAGAAATTCCACGGCGCGGTGGTCGATCACGTCGGCCACGAGGGCACGCGGGTCTTCCGCGAGGTGGCCGAGCTCGGACGGGAGCTCAAGGGCCTGGCCGAGGTCGCGGGCACGGCGGTGCGGGCGGAGGCCGCGGTGGTCTACGATTGGGAGACGCGTTGGGCGATAGACGAGTTCTTCGGCTTCGCAAAGGCGGAGCGGAACTACGAGCGCGCCTGCGTCGAATTCCACCGCGCGCTCTGGAGGCGCTCGATCGCCTGCGACGTGCCGAACCAGGACCAGGACCTCGATCGATACAAGCTCGTCGCGGCGCCCTGGCTCTACATGATCAAGCCCGGTACGGCGGAGCGCCTCGATCGCTTCGTGAGGAACGGCGGCACCCTCGTCCTCACCTTCCTCTCCGGCATGGTGAACGAGTCGGACCTCTGCTTCGAGGGCGGCTTCCCCGGCCCCCTGCGCGAGCTCGCCGGAGTCTGGGCGGAGGAGCTCGACCCGCTATGGGGCGGCCAGGCCAATCGCGCCGTCCCCGCGAAGGGCAACGGCCTCGGGCTCTCCGGCGATTACGCCGTCGACAGCTTCTGCGAGCTCGTGCATCCAGAGGGCGGCGCCGAGGTGCTCGCGACCTACGGGGACGACTGGTACGCGGGCCGGCCCGTCCTGACGCGGCACAGGCACGGGAAGGGCACGGTCTACTACGTGGCGGCCAAGGCCGAGCAGCGCTTCACCGACGACCTCATGCAGGCCATAGCGCGGGACCTGGGCCTCGCCTCGGCCTGGGAGGAGAAGCTTCCCATCGGCGTCAACGCCCAGGCCCGCAGCGACGGCGAGACCGACTACGTCTTCCTGATGAATTTCACGGATGAGGCCGCGGCGGGATTGCCGCCCTTCGGCTGCAAGGTCGAGCGCAGGAAGGCGCGTTGAGCGACGCCGCGTCTACCGACGCGAAGGTCCTGCACGAAGGCCTCATCGTCGTAGACGGGCACTGCGATACCGCCTACGACCTCCTGGGCCTGGGCTTCGCCGGGCCCAAGGGGTCTCCCCGGGACTTCCTATCGAGGGGTGGGACGGGCCACGTCGACCTCCCGCGGCTGCGCGAGGGCGGCGTCACCTGTCAAATCATCGCGCTGTTCGTCGACGACGAGTATATGGCCGATCCGCGGGCTCACAGCTATCGCCTGCTCGAGGCGGTAGAGGGGGTCTTCGAGAGGACCGGGGATTTTGCCTCGCGCTCTCGGCCTCCGACATCGCGCGCGCCAAGGCCGAGGGCTGGACCGCCGCCCTCCTCTCCCTCGAGGGAGGGGAGGCGATAGGCGAGAGCCTGGGGGAGCTGCGCGCCTTCTTCGACCGCGGCGTCCGGCTCATGGGCCCCACCTGGAACCGCCGCAACGCCTTGGGCAGGGGAGCGGGGACGGGGAACCCCGAGGTCGACGGGTCGGGCGGCCTCACGGACTTCGGCAGGCGGGCGGTCGCCGAGATGGAGCGGCTCGGCATGATCGTCGACGCGTCCCACCTCTCGGACGAGGCCTTGGACGACCTACTCTCGATAGCGCGCAGGCCCGTCGTCGCATCGCATTCCAACTCGCGCGCCCTCTGCCCCCATCCCCGCAACCTGGAGGACTCCCAGATCGAGCGCATCGCGGCCACGGGCGGCCTCGTCGCGGCCACCTTCGCCGGCCTCTTCGTGGACGCCGTGCCGGCCAGGGTCGGCCTCGGGCGCTTCCTCGACCACGTCGACCGCCTGGTATCGGTCGCCGGGGCGGAGCACGTCGGCATCGGCAGCGACTTCGACGGCTTCACGATGGACTACGGAGTCGTCCTACCCGATTGCTCGAGGATGCCCGAGCTGACCGCCGGGCTCCTGGCGCGAGGCCATTCCCCCGAGGATATCCGAGGGATAATGGGAGGCAACTGGCTGCGGGTGGTCGGCGAAGTGGTGGGCTAGACCCTGTCCAGCCGAAAGACGCGCGCCTTCTTGCCCGAGACCAGCACGTCCAAGCTCTCGCGCAGCGCGAAACGGCCGGCTAGGTCGAGGCTCGCGCCGCGCGCGACGAGGAGCGCGAGCCGCCCTCCCGGGGCGAGCAGGCGCGCGGCCTCGGCCATGAAGAGCCCCAGGAGGGACTCGGCCTCGGAGGCGCCCTGCCCTCCTTCGTAGAGGCCCCAGGGCGGGTCGGTGGCTATCGCGGTGACGAAGCCCGGCTCGAAGGCCGTGGCGTCGAGGGCGTCCCTCGCCTTGGCGAAGAATGTCTTGCGCCTTCGGGCGAAGGCCTTGCCCTCCATCTCTCCCTTGACCGAGTCCACCTTGGCCTGGTCCGTATCGGCGGCGAAGACGAAGCGGTAGGGCAAGGCCAGGGCGCGCTCGAGCGCTATGCCTCCGTATCCGCAGAAGGGATCGAGGAAGACGTCGTCGGGCCCGGGGTCGGTCAGCTCGGCGAGGAGGCGGCAAGTCGTTCGCGGCAGCTCGCCGGGCCTGGTCGGGGCTTCGCGCTCGAAGCTGGCCCTCTCGAGGAAATAGGTCCTGCCGCTCGCCCTCTCCTGGACGCGGTACTCGCGGTCCGGCTTGGCCGAATCGGGGCGCAGGCCCGTGGCCCCGGCTATCGCCGCCTCGAGGGCGCGACGGGTATCGGGCGGAAGGGGCGCGGGGTCGTCGGGGCCGAAGGCGCGCAGGACGAAGGTCGAGGGCCCCCGGCCGCGCTCGCCTCGAGCCTGGAAGGCCAGGGACGCCGCCGCCGCCTCGAATGAGCGGGCTCCTCGCTCGAGCCGATCGGGCGACTCCGCCACGACGCGGAAGAGGCCGCGGCAGTACCGGAGGGCGGCCTTGGGCTCCTCGGCCGAGCGAAAGACCAGCGCCGAGTCGTCCGCGCTCGCGGGCGAGGAGAGCGGGATATCGCGCGCCACGAGCCGCGCGACGAGGGGTCCGAAGCCGGCCGCGTGGGGAGCGAACCAAACCTGCGCCATGCGGGATCTACACGTACTTGCCGTAGTTCTTGAGCATGATGAAGCTCTCGGAGGCGAGGATGCCCTCGACCTGGGAGAGCTCCTCGGTGAGGAACTGCACGAGGCCGCGGTTCGAGTCGAGCAGCACTTCGGCGATGAGGTCGTAGCGGCCCGAGGCTATCGAGACCGAGAGGACGTTCTTGAGATGCGAAAGCTCCTCGGCCTTGCGGTCGAGGAGCTTGGATTCGGCTACGCGCATCGCGACGATGACCAGCTGCTTGTTCTCGAGCACGTCGGGATTGATCAGCGCCCGGATCTGGAGGATGCCCGCCTCCTTCAGCTTCTTGAGGCGGGCGCGCACCGTGCCTTCCGACACGCCGAGCTCTAGGGCTATCGTGTTGTTGGGCACGTAGCCTTCCTTCAATATCGAGATGATCTTCCAGTCGGTCTCGTCGGGCTGCATCGTCCTATTACAGTAGCGTATCCGCATCGGCGTAGGCAAGGCCGAAGGCCTTGGCGACCTCCGGGTACGTGCACTTGCCGGCGTAGACGTTGAGCCCCTGCTTGAGGTCGGGATTCCTCTTCATCGCCTCCTCGAGCCCCATGTCGGCTATCTTGAGGCCGTAGGGAAGGGTCGAGCTCGTGAGGGCGAGGGTGCTGGTGAGGGCCACGGCCCCGGGCATGTTGGCGACGCAATAGTGCACGACGCCGTCCACCACGAAGGTGGGGTCGTCGTGGGTCGTGGGCCTCGTCGTCTCGACGCAGCCGCCCTGGTCCACCGCGACGTCGACGATCACCGAGAGTTTCTTCATGAGCTTGAGGTGCTCGCGCTTGATAAGGCGGGGGGCCTGGGCGCCGGGGATGAGGACGGCGCCGATGACGAGGTCGCTCTCCTTGATGACGGTGAGGACGTTCTCCTCGGTGGCGTAAAGCGTGGCCAGGTCGCCCCGGAAGATGTCGTCGAGGTAGGCGAGCCGGCTCGGGCTCACGTCGAGGACGGTGACGGCCGCGCCCATGCCCACGGCCACCTTGGCCGCGTTGGTGCCTACGACGCCGCCGCCCAGTATCGCGACCTTGCCGCGAGGGACGCCGGGCACGCCGCCCAGGAGCACGCCGCGGCCGCCGAAGGGCTTCTCGAGGTACTTGGCGCCTTCCTGCACGGAGAGCCGCCCCGCGATCTCGCTCATCGGCTTGAGGCAGGGCAGGGTGCCGTCGGCCATGCGGATGGTCTCGTAGGCCACGCCCTTGATCTTGCGCGCGAGGAGGGCGTCGGTCTGCTCGCGATCGGCGGCGAGATGGAGGTAGGTGAAGAGGATCTGCCCCTCGCGGAGCAGGCCGTACTCCTCGCTTTGGGGCTCCTTGACCTTAATGATCATGTCGCAGGAGTCGAAGATCCGCTTCCTGTCCGACTCGATGCGCGCGCCGGCGGCGACATACTCGGCGTCCTCGAAGCCGGCATCGGCCCCGGCTCCGGCCTGGACCGTCACGTGGTGGCCGTGATTCACATAGGATCTTACGCAATGGGGCGTGACCCCGACGCGGTACTCGTGCCTCTTGATTTCCTTGACGCAACCGATTTTCATGTTCGTACCTCCGATATCTGGGGCGGCAGTATCTACGAATACTGTAGCTATTATCGGTTATACTACGTTTTTCGCATTTGCACTAGGATATTTTGTGCATATCTAGAATATTTACTGCATATAGCTATACGAAAATCCGCAGAAAGTTTGATTATTCGAGTCGAGGCGAAGCGGATAAATTAACCCATCGCATAGCGCGACAGAGAAGGAACACTAGTGGCCGAAGATGGAAAGAAGCTGCTCCACGCCGGCTTCGAGCCGGGCATCCGCTGGACGAGCACCCACTCCTGGTTCCTGGTTTTCCTGACTGTCCTAGACGCCGCGATCATATGGCTGACGGTGGTGGAGTACCGGAGGATCAAGGGCTCGGGATAGCGGTTACTCCCCATCCATCGGCGCGTCCCCATCCTTCGGCGCAGCCCCGCCGGCCAGCCAGGTTTCGTACTTGTCCTGCGGCAGGACGAAGAGCTTCGCCATCATCTCCGAGTGGTTCGTGCCGCAGTAGACGGTGCACAGGATGTCGAAGGCGCCGAGCCTCGTCGCCTTGAACCAGGCGTAGGTCTTCATGCCGGGGACGGCGTCCACCTGTATGCGGTAGCCGGGCAGGTAGAAGCCGTGGATGACGTCGTCGGAGTCTATGGTGAGCCGCACGTCGCGGCCCACGGGCACCACGAGCTGGGGCGACTTCTTGCCGTCGGGGTACTCGAAGGACCAGGACCATTGCCGCGAGTGGACCGCCACCTCGAAGGAGCCGGCCGGGGCGTGCCTGAGGAAGTTATAGCCGGTGAGGCCGTAGAAGAACATGCTGAGGGCCAGCAGGGTCGGCAGGACGATCCAGAGGACCTCGAGCAGGTTGTTGCCGTGTATCTCGGTCGGCACGGGATTCCGCTTGGCCCGATAGCGGACGGAGAAGTAGACCAGGAAGAAGACGATGCCGAAGAACAGCAGGAAGGCGAAGGCGGCTATGTAGTAAAGGCTCTCGTCCACCGCCCCGATCGTTGTCGCTTCCATGTGGCGCCCCCTACCTGTACAGGATATCCGTGTACGTCAGGCCGATGAAGACGGCCAGGGTGACGACGACGATCGGCATCAGGATCTTGACGAGGAGCCGCTTCTCGTAGCGCAGGTGCATGAAGTACAGGAGCACGAGGACGGACTTGGTCCCCGCGATGGCGAGCACTACGGCGATCGCGAGACGGCCGATATCAAGGCTCGCGGAGGTCACGGTGACCGCCGTCAGGCCGACGAGGGCGGCGTAGACCGCGAAATAGGTCCGGTATCCTGGCTTGCGCTCGATTTTGGTGTCGCTCAACGCGGGCCTCCACTCTATGAGATCAGGTAGAACAGCGGGAACAGGAAGATCCAGATCACGTCGACGAGATGCCAGAAAAGGGTCGCGTTCTCGACGAGGACGGGATGCTCGGCGTCGATCTTGCCCCGCGACAGAGCCCGTAGGCCGTAGCCGAAAATGCCCATCCCTACGATGACGTGGATGGCGTGCAGTCCGGTCATCGTGAAGTACAGGCCGAAGAAGAGGATCTGCCCCGGGGGAAGGGAGAGGAGGTGGGCCGCGTTCGGGTAGAGGCCATGCTCGAATTTCGCCGCCCACTCGAAGCCCTTCACCGTAAGGAAGGTCAAGGCGAGGAGGATCGTGGCCCAGATGAAGAGCTTGGACCGCGCGGCCCTCCCCTCGCGCAGCTCGTGGACCGCCAGGGCCGCGCTGAGGCTCGAGGTGATCAGGACTATCGTGTTGAGCGTCCCGGAGAAGCGGGAAAGGTCCTGGGAGGCGGCGTGGAAATCGGCGGGATTCTTGTAGCGGTAGACCGAGTAGAGGAGAAATAGGCCGCCGAAGAGTAGGATCTCCGTGCAGATGAAGAGCCACATCCCGATGCAGCCTCTGTCGCGGTCGATCGGGCCGGCGTGCGTATGGCCGCTCATCGCTTCTCCTCCATCCCCGAGTAGTCGTAGGGGCCCTTGGTGACGGTCGGCGGCTCCTCCCAATTCTCGAGGGGGGGCGGCGAGGGAAGGGTCCACTCGAGGGTAGCCCCGCCCCAGGGATTGTCCGGCGCCTTGGCCCCGCGCTTCGCATTGTACAGGAGGTTGACGAGGATTATCGCGACGCCCGCCGCCAGGACGTAGGAGCCGACGCTCGACAGCAGCTGGAGCTCGTTGAACTTCGGGAGGTAGGAATAGTAGCGCCGCGGCATGCCCTGCCAGCCCATGATGAACATCGGGAAGTAGAAGACGTTGAAGCCGACGAAGGTGACGAGCCAGCCGACCACCGCCGCCGTCTTCGAGTACATGCGGCCGGTCATCTTGGGGTACCAGTAGTGGAGGGCCGCGAAGATGCCGAAGCCGAAGCCGCCGAAGATGATGTAGTGGAAGTGGGCGACCACGAAATAGGTGTCGTGCAACTGGACGTTGGCGGAGAGGGCTCCGAGGAAGAGCCCCGTCAGGCCTCCGATCGAGAAGAGGAAGACGAAGGTGAGGGCGAAGAGGAAGGGGGGCTCGAGCTTGATCGAGCCCTTGTACATGGTCGCGATCCAGTTGAAGACCTTGATGGCGCTGGGCACTGCGACGAGGAAAGTGAGCAGGGAGAAGATGATGTCGGCCGTGTCGCTCTGGCCGGATACGTACATGTGGTGGCCCCAGACCAGGGAGCCGACGGAGGCGATCGCCAGGCTGGAGAAGGCGATCATCTTGTAGCCGAAGATGTTCTTCCGCGAGAAGACGGGGAAGAGGTCGGAGATGATCCCCATCGCCGGCAGGATCATGATGTAGACCGCCGGGTGGGAGTAGATCCAGAAGAGGTGCTGGTAGAGCAGGGGATCGCCGCCCTTGGTCGGGTCGAAGACCCCTATCCCGAAGAGGCGCTCCACGACGATGAGGAGCATGGTGATCCCCACGATGGGCGTCGCGAGTATCTGCACCCAGGCCGTCGCGTACAGGCCCCAGACCGAGAGCGGCATCTTGAAGAAGGTCATCCCCGGCGCGCGCAGCTGGTGCACGGTGGTGACGATATTGATCCCCGTGAGGATGGAGGACATGCCCAGGATGAAGACCGCGAAGGTGGCCAGAGGCACGTTGACCGAGGTCTTGAGGCTGAAGGGCACGTAGAAGGTCCAGCCGGTATCGGGGGCGCCGCCGTTGGTGAAGACCGCGACGGCCGCGAGGACGGCCCCGAAGAGGAAGAGGTACCAGGAGAACAGGTTAAGGCGCGGGAAGGCCATGTCGTTGGCGCCGACGAGCATGGGCAGGGCGAAGTTGCCGAAGATCGTCGGTATGCCGGGTATCACGACCAGGAAGATCTGGATGATGCCGTGGAGGGTGAACATGATGTTGTAGGTGCGGGCGTCCATCAGCCTCATGCTCGGGGACTGCAGCTGGACCCGCATGAGGACGCCGAGTACCACGGCGGTCGAGAAGAAGACGCCGATGAGCGACAGGTAGAGGATCCCTATGCGCTTGTGGTTGGTGGAGGTCAGCCAGGAGAGGATGCCGCGCCTGCCGCCCTGAGGCGCGAAATACGGGGCCCGGGCCTCGTGTACCGTATCGCCCATGCTATCTCCCTTGCGTCCTGCGGCGCCGCCTCGTGCCCGAGAGTACCAGGTAGAGCACGAAGCCGCCGACCAGGATGGTGATTACGATCCCGCTCACGCGCAGGACGTTGAAGCCGAACTGGCGGCTCTGGGGATTATAGCTCATGCAGAAGCGCAAGAGCTTGGCTATCGTCGGCCGAACGAGGCCTGACGAGGCCTCGAGCAGGGACATCGAGACGTCCACCGGCAGGAAATCCGCCCCGTTCATGTAGCGGACTATCTTCCCCCTGGGGGAGAGTACGACCAGCCCGAGCGGATGGTCGAAGTCTGCGCCGTTCTTCGCGTAGCTGAAGCCCACCGAATCCGCGAGCGCGTCTATGGAGGCGTGGCTGCCGACCAGGAAGCGCCAGGCGGAGGGCGGGAAGGGCTTCTCCACCGAGGCGAGGGCGATGGCCTTCTTGGGCAGGGCGTCCGCCGGGACCTCGGTCTCGTCGACGCTGACGGTCACTACGCGGTAGGCGGAATCGGGATCCGCGTCGACCCCGTGCAGGGCCTGGGCGATGCCGACGAGGAGGCCGTTGCACTCGTTCTTGCAACGGTAGTAGACGAAGTTGAGGAGGACCGGCCTGTCGACCAGGTCGCCGAAGCGCAGGGAGACGCCGTCCTCGCCGGTGAAGGACGCGTCGAGGGCGGCCGTCGAGCCCAGGCGCTCCTCGAAGCCGAGGGGGGCCGAGCCCGTGGCCCCCTCGTGGGCGAGGGCGGGATTCCCGAGCGCCAGCGCCAGCGCCAGGGCGAAGGCGATCGCCGAGACGCGGACGGTCGCCGGAAGAGGGCTCATCGGAACTCGGCCTTCATGTAAGCGTACAGGACCTTCGCCTGCGCCTCCTCGAGCGCGTCCTCGCCGAAGGGAGGCATGTCGCCCGGCTTGCCGTCGGGCATGGCCGGCGCCCGGACGAATCGCTCGAAGCCCTCGAAACCGGCCATTTTCCCGGAGCCCTTGATCGGCAGGGAGGCGACGATGGAGTTGCCGCCGCCCGCGTGGCAGCCGGCGCAGTTCGCCTCGAAGAGAGCCTTGCCGTCGAGGTCCTTCGCCTCGCCCGCGGGCTCGGTCCGGCCCTCGGCAACGCCGATGCGAGGCGCCTCGGCGACTACGGGGCCCTTCCCGTAGACTAGGCCGGCGCCGTACAGGGCCACGGCCGCGGCTGCGATGAAAGAGCAGGCGTAGACGATGGCCAGCGCGGCGCTTCGGGGCCTCTCCTCGCTGCCGACGATGATCCCGGCTCCTAGAAGGACGAGGAGGATGGCCGACAGGATCATCTTGGCCCGAATAGCGGGAATCACCGCCCCCTGAAAGTAGTGGATCCAGTCGAAGACGCCGAAGAGGATGGCGGGGACGAGCATGACGAGGGCCAGGATGGACGCATGCCGCGCCGTCGCGAGGAATTGGGCCCGCTTGAAGGCGAGGCCGACAACGAAGAAGACGAGGGCGCCGAAGACGAGGCCCGCCGGGACTCCGACCAGCAAGGGATGCGGCGGCGCCTGGAGACCCACAGTGGCGAGAAAACGGTAGAGCGCGTCTAGCATGGGCGGCTTCCTCCCTCGATGACCTTCAAAGAAATAAGCGTCGCATAATACCCTGGATTTTGTCAAAGCAATATCCGAAAGCGATGGTATCCTGGACTCGATGAAACGGTTGCGCGACTTCCTCAAGCTTATCAAGTTAGGCATCGTCGGATCGAATGCCTTGAGCGCCGCGGGGGGGTTCGCCCTGGCCGCCGCTGGTCGCGGCCTCCCGCCCTGGGGCAGGGGCGCCGTCCTCCTCGCGGGGACCTCCCTCCTCGTCGGGGGCTCCTGCGCGGTCAACAACTGGCTGGACCGCGACGTCGACGCCATGATGGAGCGGACGAGGGAGAGGCCGACCGCTCGGGGCTCGATGGGCGCGCCCCAAGCCCTGGGGATAGGCGCAGGCCTCGTCGCGGCCGGTCTCGCCCTCCTCCTGGGCCTGGGACCGGTTCCCGCCGCCCTCGGCGCCGCCGGGGCGGCGATCTACGTTTTCGCCTACACCCTCTGGGCCAAGCGCCGGGGCGGAACCTCGAGCCTCCTCGTGGGCGGGATAGCGGGCGCGATCCCGCCCCTGATCGGCTGGGCGGCGGTCGACCCGCGGCTCGGGGGCGCCGCCTGGTCGCTTTTCGCCTTCCTGGCCGCCTGGCAGCAGGCCCATGTCAGGGCCCTCGCGCTCAAGCGGGCGGGAGAGTACCGGAGCGCGGGCATCCCGATGGCGGGTCTGTCGCCGCGGACGGGCCGCGGCGCTCCGCGGACAGGCCTCGGCGCTCCGCGGGCGGCCGCGCTCGCCTGGATCGCCGCGACCCTCCCCTTCCCCGCCCTCGCGCTGGCGCTGGGAGGGAGGCCTCTCGTAGGCGCGCGCCTCTCCGGCGCGCTCGCCTCGGCGGCGCTCTGCCTCGGCTGGCTCGCCTCGGGCTTGATCGGCCTCCGCTCCGAATCCTGGCCGCGTCGGATGTTCGCGGCCTCGCTCGCTTTTCTCGTCCTAGTCTTCGGCGTCCTCATAACCGCGAGCGCTTTCTAAAACGCCCGGCGTGACCTATACTCAAGGCATGACTGCGGATTCCGTCCCCAAGACGCTTTTGCTCGTAGAGGACGAAGCGATCATCGGCATGGCCGAGACCATAGCCCTCTCCAAGGAAGGCTACACGGTCATCCATGTACTGTCCGGCGAAGAGGCTATCGCCGCGATGGCGGGAGAGCTCGGACCGAAGGTCGACCTGATACTCATGGACATAGACCTCCGGGAGGGGATCGACGGCCCCCGCGCAGCCATGGAAATCTTGAGGCGCCGCGACGTGCCCGTGGTCTTTTTATCGTCTCATACGGAGAAGGCGATCGTCGCGGAGACGGAAGAGATCACCAACTACGGCTATATACTCAAGAACTCGGGCGACACCGTCCTGTTCGCTTCCATTAGGATGGCGTTCAAGCTCCACCAGGCGCACGCTCTGATAGAGCAGAGCGAAGAGCGGTTCAGGGACCTGATCGAGAATACCCACGAGGGCGTTTGCATTATGGACGCGGACGACCGTTTCGTCTTCGCGAATGCCGCCGCGCACGAGGCATTCGGGCTCCAGGCAGGGAACCTGGAGGGCCGGTCCCTCGCCGAATTCATAGACGAACGCAACGCCGAGATAACCGTGCGGCAGACAGCGATCCGCAGGCGGGGGGAAAAGAGCGAATTCGAGCAGGAGATAATCAGGCCCGATGGCACTCGCAGGAAGATCCGCGTCAGGGCCAGCCCGCAATACGACCACGAGCGCAGGTTCGCGGGATCCTTCGTGGTGCTCTACGATATCACCGAGGAGGAGAGGGAGCATGAGAGGCTGAGGCGGAGCGAGGCCCGCTACCGTTCGCTCTTCGAGGATTCGTCGAACGCGATCCTCGAGGAGGACCTGTCGGAACTTCGGCCCCACCTCGACGGCCTCGCGAAGGCCGTCGGCCCGGGGCTCGACGCCTACTTCGCCGAGCGCCCCGACGAGCTCGTCCGCTGCACGGAGCTCATCAAGATAGTCCGCGCGAACAGGGAATACCTGAGGATGGTCGGAGCCGCGAGCGAGGGCGACCTTCCCGCCACCCTGGAGCCCTATATCAACCGGAGCCCCGACTCGATGCTGGGCCTGCGCGAGGAGATCATGGCCATCTTCGAGGGGAGGCTGCCCTTCGAGCGGGATTTCTCGAACGAACTCCTCTCGCGGGAGATGAAATGGATCCGGCTGCGCATGTCCATCGTGCCGGGCCACGAGGCGGATTGGTCGCGGGTGCTCCTCTCCATCATGGACGTCACCGAGCAGAAGGAGGCCGAGCGCGCGCTGGAGAAGGCCGTCGGCGAGAAGGACTTCCTGATGCGGGAGCTCCAGCACCGCGTGAAGAACAACCTCACTCTCGTCTCGAGCCTCCTCAGCCTGGATTCGGAGCGCTCGGAGGGGCTGGACGCGAGGCAGGTCCTCATGGACGCCCAGATGCGCATCCAGTCCATCGCCCTCATCTACGATTTCCTATCCCGCTCCGGGGGCGTAGAGAGGCTCGGCAGCGGGGACTACGCCAAGGACCTCGTGCGGCTGCTCAGCGCGAACTACGAGGACGGCGGACGGGATATCCGGGTTTCGACGGCGATCGAGGATTTCGACCTCGACATCAAGGCTTGCGTCCCCATCGGCCTGATAATCAACGAGCTGCTGAGCAACGCGCTGAAATACGCCTTCCCCTCCGGGCGGGGAGGCGAGATCGCGGTCGAATTGAGGAGGGTGGAGGGGGCGATCCTTCTCCGCGTCCGAGACGACGGCGTGGGCCTGCCCGCGGGCTTCGACTGGAAGGCAGGCAAGAGCCTGGGCCTCCAGTTGGTGAGCATGCTCTCGTCCCAGCTCGGCGGGACCGTCGCCGTGGAGAGCCGCGAGGGCCTGTCGGTGACCGTCTCGATCCCGGAGGCTAGGCCTTGAAGGACCCTACGGCCGCCTCCATCGCCTCGACCGCGCGGCCCGCGCTCGCGGCCGACCGCGCGGCTCCGCTGGCGCTCTCGTCGAGCTCCTCGACGGCCAGGGAGATCGCGTCGATGTCGTTCTTCATGCCCTCGGCGGCGACGCGGAGCTCGGTCGTCCCCGCGAGCAGGGTCTCGTTGCCCTTGGCCATCTCGGCCGAGCCGTCCCGGACCTGCAGGGTCAGCGAGTTGAGGTTCTGGATGAGCCCGAGCAGCTGATCGGAACCCGTGCGCTGCTCCGACATCGAGGTTCGCACCTCGGCGACGAGGCTGCCGGTCTCCTCTATGTTCCGCTCCACCATGCCGAAAGCCTTGCCCAGGCGATCCGTCGCCTCGACGACGCCGTCGATCGTGCCGCGGACCTCGTTGATGTCCAGCCGGATTGCCCGGGACTGGGTGGCCGCGTTCTCGGCCAGCTTGCGTATCTCGTCGGCGACCACGGAGAAGCCCGCGCCGGCCGCGCCGGCGTGGGCCGCCTCGATGGCCGCGTTCATCGCGAGGAGATTGGTCCTGGAGGCGATGGTCGCGATCGTGGCGTTGGCGTCCTGGAGGGAGCGCGAGCGCTCGGCGATGCCCGCGACCAGGCCGGCCGCGGCGTCCCGCGCGACCTTGCCCTCGGCGACGGAGGAGGAGACGGCGGCGAACTGATCGGCCATCCTCTCCATGGACTGGAATACCGAGGCGATGTTGGCCACCATCTCCTCGATCGCGGCCGAGGCCTGGCTGACGCAGGCGGCCTGCCCCGACACCATGCCGTCCATGGCCTCGATGTTTTTCGCGATCTCCTCGATGGCGCTCGCGGACTCGAGCACGACCTCGGACTGGCCCGCCGCCTTGTCCTTGGCCCCGGCTACGCTCGACGCGATGCGCGAGACGGACTCCGAGGTCCGGCCGGACCCGGTTTCGAGGTCGGCAGCCATCTCCGCCAGCTGCGCCTGGGCGCCCTTGATGCCGACCACGATGGCGCGGAGCTTCTCGACGAAGGTGTTGAAATCGCCCGCCATGCGCCCCAGCTCGTCGCCGCGCGCGTCGTCGAGGCGCTTGGTCAGGTCGGCGTCCCCCGCGGCTATGTCGCGGAAGGTCCCGCCCGCCAGCTCGATGGGCTTCACGATGCCCCGGGCCAGGGTCAGGGCGAAGAACGCGACCAGCAGGATGAGCAGGGCCCCGATGCCCGTGTTCTGCAGGATTATTATGCTGAGCCGCCTCATGTCGATCCCTATGTCGGACTTGATCCCCATCACGTAATCGATGGCGCCCTTGTGATGCAGCGGGGCGGTCACGTCTATGACGTTCTTGCCGCCCTCGCTGCCGAAGAGGACGACGGTGAGGTCCTTCTCGGCCGCCGCGATGTCCTCGGGATCGACCTCCTTGCCGATCGCGCCGGCGACGCTCGAGGCCACCACTTTGCCGGTCCCGATCTTGTAGATGTTTATCTCCACCAGATCGGGAAAGGAGGAGCTGAGGGAACCCAGGGAGACGCTGAAGTTTGTGTTCTTGCCCTCCTCGTCCTCCTGCCCGTAGCCGGCCCCTAGCTGGGACTCGAAGGTGCGCACGAGGACCAGGGCCCTGGACTTGATGTCATCCTGGACGACCGATTTAGTCCGTAAATCTATGAAAGCCGAGGAGACTGCCACGACGGCGGCTAGAATGAGGACGAAGGACAGCACTATCTTGGTGACGAGTTTCATCCTTAAGGCTCCTGCGCGAGTTACCGGCCCTGTGGTTATAAACAATCAGGCAAATCGGCGCAAGGCTTTCACCCGCCGGCAGAAGTCCAGCGAGAAGGGGATACTCCCGTCTTGCTCTTGAAGAGCCGCGAAAAATAGTACTCGTCCTTGAAGCCCAGCCGGAAGGCCACCTCCTTGATGGCCGAGTCGCCCCGTTCCAGGAGCTCCTTGGCCCTGTGGATCTTGATGCTGATGAAGTATTGGTACGGCGTCATCGCGGTATAGGCCTTGAACACCTCATTGAGGTGGGAGGCGCTCACTCCTAGAGTCTCGCAGATGCCGCCGAGGTTGATCTCCCCGTAGATGTTCTCCTCCATCAGGAACTTGGCCTTCTGCACCAGCTGCTCCGAGTGGCTGTATTGGACCGCCTTGCGCTCCCTGGCGAGGATATCCGATAGAAGGGTCAGGACGAGGGAGCTCGCCCGGATCTGGTAGAGGGGCTCCTGCTCGCGAACGAGCTCGAAGATGCCGTTGAAGGACGCGAGGAGGCAGTTTTGCAGGCCCACCTCGTACAGGGGCCTGTCGGGCGAGACGAAGCCCTCGCGGCGCAGGTGGTCGGCGTAGGGTCCCCTGAAGCCCACCCAGTACTCGGTCCAGCCGACCTCGTAATCGGGCTTGTAGACGTGGGGTACGTCGGGGAAGAGCAGCATTATCGCGCCGGCCCTGACGACGTGGCTCGTGCCCTCGGTCTCGAAGCTGCCGCTCCCCTTGGTGATGTAGATGATCTGGTATTCGTTCAGGGTCCTGCCCTCGGCCACCGACTTGAAGGGCCCCGGATGCCCCTTCTTGTGGGGAGGGTAGGCTGTGAAGGGCCCTATCTCGTTCCTCCCGGCGTCGGTGCAGACGAGCTGCCATTTCTCGTCCTCCTCGCTGTAGGTCAGGTAGCGGAAGAAACTGTCCTTCGTATCCTTTTCCTGGGCCGGCATGGCTCACTATATACCGGCCCCGGCGCCCGGCCGCAAGGTTTTCTGCATCTCCCGGAAAGAAAAATCCATTCACGGCGGGGCCGACCGGCCGGATACTCGAGAGGATGGAAAGCAGCCCAACCAAGATAGGATTGTTCGGGATCGGCCTCGATACCTATTGGCCGCAGTTCGCGGGCCTGCGCGAGCGGCTCCTCGGCTACCAGGCCTATATCGCGAAAAGGCTCGCCGGCCTGGGCGCGGAGGTAGTGGACCTGGGCCTCGTAGACGACCCCGACAAGGCCCGCGCCGCGGGCGACGCCTTCGCCAGGGAGGGAGTCGAGGCCATATTCCTGTACGTCTCGACCTACGCGCTCTCGCACACCGTCCTGCCCGTCGCACAGAGGGCCAAGGCTCCGATCATCGTGCTGGGCCTCCAGCCGGAGGCGGCGATCGACTACGCGGCCTTCAATGCCCTGGGCGACCGGGGCCTCATGACGGGCGAATGGCTCGCGCACTGCCAGGCCTGCTCGGTGCCCGAGATAGCCAACGTGTTCAACGGCTGCGGCATCGACTACCACCTGGTCACGGGCTACCTCGAGGAGGACTACGCCTGGGCCGAGATAGCCGCCTGGGCGCAGGCGGCCTCGGTGCGGGCCGCCCTCCGCGACGCGAGGATCGGCATCCTCGGGCACTATTACTGCGGCATGCTCGACGTGTATACGGACGTCACTCGCCTCGCGAGCGTCTTCGGCAGCCACTTCGAGCTCCTCGAGATGGACGCCTTGAAGGCGCAGAGGGACCGCGTCGGCGCGGGCGACGTGGCGCGAAAGCTCGAGCAGTTCCGCGCCGAGTTCGCCGTGTCACCGGAGTGCGAGGGGAAGGAGCTCGAGAGGGCCGCCCTCACCTCCTGCGCCCTCGACCGCCTGGCCTCGGAAAAGAGGCTAGGCGCGCTCGCCTACTACTACGAGGGCTCGGAGGGCAACGAGCACGAGGACATCGTCACCTCCGTCATAGCGGGCAACACCCTGCTCACCGCCCACCACGTCCCGGTCGCCGGCGAGTGCGAGGTCAAGAACGTCGTGGCTATGAAGATACTGGACTGCTTCGGGGCCGGCGGCTCCTTCTCGGAATTCTACGTCGTCGACTACAAGGACGACGTCGTGCTCTGGGGCCACGACGGCCCGGCACATCCCGCAATAGCCGAGGGCGAGGTCGCCCTGGTGCCCTTAAGCGTCTACCACGGCAAGCCGGGCAAGGGCCTCTCGATCCAGATGAGCGTGAGGAACGGCCCCGTCACCCTCCTGTCCGTCGTCCAGGGTCCCGGCGGATCGACCTTCCTCCTCGTGGCCGAGGGAGAGTCGGTGAGCGGCCCAACGCTGCGGATCGGCAACACGAACAGCCGTTACCGCTTCCCGCTTTCGGCTCGGGAGTTCACGGAGGCTTGGTCCAAGGCGGGCCCGGCCCACCACTGCGCGATCGGGGTCGGCAAGGTCGCGGGGCGGATCGAGAAGCTCGCGAGGCTGCTGGGGGTGGAATGCCGGAGGGTCTGCTGAGGGCGGGAATCGTAGAAACCGCCCACCCCCAGCGTAGAATCGGCCCGTACCGCGTTCGCCGAAGCGGGCTTATGATTGAAATACTGGTATAACCGCAAGGAGAGTCGTGGCTTGTCCGATACAATACTGGAACTGCGCGGCATCACCAAAACATTCCCCGGCGTCAAGGCGCTCGACGAAGTCAGCTTCGAGCTCCGGCGGGGCGAGATACACGCCCTCATGGGCGAGAACGGCGCGGGGAAGTCCACCCTGATCAAGGTCATCACGGGCGTCTACCAGCCCGACTCCGGCCAGATATTCCTCGACGGCAAGAGCGAGTCGATACGGGGCCCCCTCGACTCCCAGCGGCTCGGGATCGCGGCCATCTACCAGCACGTCACCTGCTATCCCGACCTCTCGGTCGCCGAGAACATCTATATAGGCCACGAGAAGGCGCATCCGGTCACCCGCAAGATCGACTGGAAGGAGCTGCACGCCAAGGCCTCCGAGCTGCTGAGGAGCCTGGACGCCGACTTCGGGTCCCGCTCGATAATGGGCGGGCTCTCGGTGGCCCAGCAGCAGATCGTCGAGATCGCGAAGGCCCTTTCGACCAACGCCCGCATCATCATCATGGACGAGCCCACCGCTCCCCTCACGAAACGGGAGAGCGAGGACCTGTACCGGATAGCCGAGGCCCTGCGCGACCGCGGCGTATCCATCATTTTCATATCGCACAGGCTGGAGGACATGTACCGCCTCGCGAGCAGGGTCACCGTGTTCCGCGACTCCCGCTACGTTGGAACCTGGAGCGTGGACTCGATCAGCAGGGACGAGCTCATCGTCGCGATGGTCGGCCGCTCCATCACCCAGCTCTTTCCCGTGCGCAAGGTGTCGATCGGCGAGGAAGTGCTCAGGGTCGAGTCCCTGTCGCGGACCGGCTTCTTCAAGGACGTTTCCTTCTCGCTGCGGAAAGGCGAGATCCTCGCGATGACCGGCCTCGTCGGCGCGGGCCGGACCGAGGTCTGCGAGGCGATCTACGGCATCACGAGGGCCGACTCGGGCCGCGTCTTCCTGTCGGGCGAGGAGCTGAAGGCCGCCCACCCCTCGGAGGCCCTCAGGCTCGGCATCGGATACCTGCCCGAGGACAGGCTGAAGCAGGGCCTCGTCCTTGAGTGGGCTATCGCGACCAACGTCACCCTCCCCTCCCTCGAGCGCTTCTCGAGGCTCGGCTGGATGGACAGGCGGAGGGAGGACGCCAAGGCCAAGGAGCTGGCCGAGAGGCTGGAGGTCAAGGCCAACAGCGTCCACGACCTCGTGGCCACCCTCTCGGGTGGCAATCAGCAGAAGGTGATCGTCGCAAAGCTGCTCACCGGCGACATGAAGGTGATCATCCTCGACGAGCCGACGAAGGGCGTCGACGTGGGGGCCAAGACGGCCATCTTCAACATCATGAACGAGCTCGCGGCGGCGGGCTACGGGATCATCATGGTCTCATCCGAGATGCCCGAGGTCCTCGGGATGAGCGACAGGATCGTCGTGATGCGCGAGGGAAGGGTCTCCGCGATACTCGAGACCTCGAGCGCGACCCAAGAGACGATACTCGGCGCCGCGATGTCGGCCGCCGAAACGGAGAGAGCATGAGCGCCGACAACAAGCCAGGGTCGGCCAAGGGCCGCGCCATCAGGCCCGGGGAGGGATTCCGCGAGCTCGGGCTCCTCATGTTCATCGTCCTGCTGTGCATCGGCTTCCAGGCGCGCAACTCGAGCTTCCTCACGCTGGCCAACATCCAGGACCTCCTGGCCAACACGGCCATCCTCGGCATCCTCGCCGTGGGCATGCTGGTCGTCATCATCACGGCCGGCATCGACCTGTCCATCGGCGCCACCATCGCCCTGGCGGGCATGACGAGCGCCCTCACGGTCGCGGCCCTCCCGGGGATAAGCCCGCTGCTCTCGCTCGTAGAGGGCATGGCCGTCGGGCTCGCCGTCGGCACGGTGGTCGGCCTCCTGGTGGCGCGGTTCAACATACTGCCCATCATCGCGACCCTCGGCATGATGAACATCGTCCGGGGCGTCACGTACATCGAGAGCAAGGGCGCCTGGGTCAGCTCCTACCAGATGTCCGACGGCTTCCTGAACATCTCGCGGGGCACGATCCTCGGCGCGAACAACCTGGTCGTCATGGCGGTCGCGATCTTCATCGCAGCCTGGTACTTCCTCAGCCACACGCGGACCGGGCGCAGGCTCTATGCCGTCGGCTCCAACCCCGAGGCGGCCGACGTCTCGGGAATCCCGAGGCGCAGGCTGGTCTGGCTCGCCTACGCGATCATGGGCGTCCTCTCGGGCCTCGCCGGCGTGCTCTGGGTCAGCAAGTTCGCCTCCGCCCAGGGCGACACCGCCGTCGGCTACGAGATGAGCGTCATCGCCGCCTGCGTTCTCGGCGGCGCGAGCATCACGGGCGGCTCGGGCAAGATATCGGGGCTCATCCTCGGCACCATCCTCCTGGGCATGCTCAACAACGCGCTGCCCCTCATCAACGTATCCCCGTTCTGGCAGCAGCTCATCCAGGGGGCTGTCATCCTCGCGGCCATAATCATGAACGTGGCGGTCAAGCGGAACAACCAGAGGAGCGCGCTGCGCAAGCGCGCCATATAGGGGCGGAATACCATGGCCGAACGAAGCATCAGCGTAGACAGGCCGAGGGGCCTCAGGACCTTCTTCCTCCAGTGGGAATGGCTCCTCGTCCTCATTTTCGTCGTCGTGAACGTGATCAACAGCAACCTCTCGCCTTACTACCTCAACCTCGGGAGCCTCGTCGGCTCGACCAACGCCTTCCTCGACATGGCCTTCCTCGTGCTGCCCATGACCTTCGTCATCGTCCTGGGTTGCATCGACATCTCGGTGGCCTCCACCGTAGCCCTCTCCGCCGTGATCATGGCCACGAGCTTCAACGCGGGCCTCCCCATGCCCCTGGCGATGGCCCTCTGCCTCGTCGTGAGCACCGCCTGCGGCCTCGTAAACGGCCTGATCCTCGTCAAGTTCAAGGAGCTGCCCGCGATGATCGTCACCCTCTCCACGATGATCGTCTACAGGGGCATCGCCTACGTCATCCTCGAGGACCAGGCCTCGGGCCACTTCCCGAACTGGTTCTCCTTCCTCGGCTGGGGCTCGATAGGGCCGCTGCCCTTCATCCTCATCGCCTTCGCCGCCTGCGCCGTCCTTTTCGGCCTCCTCCTGCACAAGACCAGCTTCGGCCGCAAGGTTTTCGCGATGGGCAACAACCTCACGGCCGCGCGCTACTCGGGGATCAAGACCGATTCCGTCATCGTCGCGGTCTTCGCCCTCACGGGGCTCATGGCCGGCGTCACCGCCCTCTTCCTCACCTCGCGCATGGGCTCGACGCGGCCCAACGTCGCGCAGGGCTACGAGCTCGCGGTAATCGCGATGGTCGTCCTGGGCGGCGTGAGCACCTCGGGAGGCTCCGGCCGCATCGGCGGGCCGATCCTGGCTATCTTCATCATCGGCTACCTGACCTACGGGCTCGGCCTCGTGAACATCAAGGCCAACGTGCTCCTCATCATTATCGGCTCGCTGCTCATCCTCTCGGTGCTGGTGCTCAATCTTCGCTTCGGAAAAGGGCATAGGCGACCGGCGTCGCCCAACGCGAAAATGATCGCGGCGGGTAAGGCTCCGGACGCGAAGTTATAGAGGAGGGAAAATGAGAAAGTCCTTCGTGAAGACCGTCATGGTCCTGGCGATCATGACCGTCGCCGCGACGAGCCTCGTCGCGCAGAAGTACGCCATCGTGTTCAAGAACACGGGCAACCCCTACGGCGAGAAGCAGATGGCAGGATTCAAGGCCGGCATCGAGGAGCAGAAGTTCGAGGCGATCCTGCGCGCCCCCGACGCTCCCACCGCCGAGGCCCAGATCCAGATCATCGACCAGCTGATCGCGCAGAAAGTGGCCTCGATCTGCATCGTCGGCAACGACTTCGACGCGCTCACGCCCGTCCTCAAGAAAGCCGCCGCCGCCGGGATCAAGGTCTTCTCCCTCGACAGCTCGGTCAACCCCGCGGCCCGGCTGACCCACGTCAACCAGGCCGACTCGGTCAAGATCGGGCAGACCCTCATCCAGGGCGCCTACGACATGATCGGCGGGAAGGGCGAGATCGCCATTCTGTCCGCGACCAGCCAGGCCTCGAACCAGAACCTCTGGATCGACTACATGAAGAAAGAGCTGACGCTGCCCAAGTACAAGGACGTCAAGCTCGTGAAGGTGGCCTACGGCGACGACCTCCGCGACAAGTCCGTGTCCGAGACCGAGGGCCTCCTCAAGTCCTTCCCCAACCTCAAGTGCATCATCGCCCCGACGACGGTCGGCATCGCGGCCGCGGGCAAGGTGATCACCGACAAGAAGCTCATCGGCAAGGTGTTCATCACCGGCCTCGGGCTGCCCTCCGAGATGGCGTCCTACATCGAGAACAAGGCCTGCCCCTACATGTACCTGTGGAACCCGATCGACGTGGGCTACCTCGGCGCGTTCACCGCCACCGCCCTCGTCAGCGGGAAGATCAAGGGCGCGGTCGGCGACAAGTTCTCCGCCAGCCGCCTCGGCGCCTACGCGGTGACCAAGGCCCCCGACGGCGGCACCGAAGTCCTCCTCGGGCCCCCCTTCAAGTTCGACGCGAAGAACATCGGGGACTGGAAGACCGTATACTGATTTCGTCTTCGCTTCTTGATTGAACCCGGAGGGCCGCCTCGATGCGAATTGAGGCGGCCCTCCGCATTGGGCCGCGAAGGTCCCTGGAGGGTCGGATGGCGAAAAGCGCTAGCTCTGAATCGAAGCCGCGCCGCGGGATGAGCATCGCGGCCAGATTGGCCATCCTGGCCCTGGTGACCACAGCCTGCTATGGCGGCATCCTCGCGATCTCGTCCAGGGGCTTCGCCAGGCTGAACGGCGCGGTCGTCCAGGTCAACCGCATCCAGGGAGGCTACGTCCTCTCGGCGAACGCCCTCCTTTCCCAATGCAACGCCCTGGAGCTCTTCGTCCTGGCCCATGCCATGCGGGCCTCTGCCGGCGAAAAGGAGGTCGGCAGCTCCTCCCGCCCGCCCCTCGAGGCGATCTCGAACGCGGCCAGGGCCGCGGCCTCCGGGCTCGAGGGCCTGGCCAGCTCGAAGGCGATCGACGAGGCGCGGACGGTGGTGCTCCTCAGCTTCAACGACTACATGGCGACCCTGACGAGCCTGCCCGATGACCTCGACGCCGGCGGGAGCCGCCTCGCGGGCAGGGTCGACTCCGTGCAGAATTCCTTCCTCATCCTCAGCAATAGGATGTACATCCTCCTGGCCGCGCTCCGGGAGGTCGGCGACAGGGCCGCGTCCGACGCCTCCAGGCTAACCACCTCCACCTCCTTCGGCCTGTCCGCGGTGATCGTCGGCGCGATCCTCTTCTGCGTGGCGATCTCGATATTCATCATCCGCTCGATCACGAGTCCCCTCGGGGGCCTGGTCGCCGAGGTTAAGCGGATCGGCGACGGCGACCTGACCGCCAAGATGAGCCTGGCCTCGAGCGACGAGCTGGGCAAGATCGCCGCGGGCGTCGACGGCCTGATCCTCGACCTGCGCTCCCTGGTGGGAGGGGCCAAGGAGAAACTGGCCCTCCTCGAGGAAACCGGCCAGAACCTCTCTGCGATGATGACCCAGACGGGAGCCGCCGTCGTGGAGATCAACTCGAACATCGCCAGCACGGGAGCCCAGCTACGGGAGCAGACCGCGGCCGTGGCCGAGGCGACGACGGCCATTGAGGACCTGACGCGGGGCGTCGACGCCCTAGAGGCAATGATCGACAGCCAGTCCGAGGTCATCGCCCATTCCTCGGCCGCCGTGGAGGAGATGATAGCCAATACCGAATCGGTGGCGGCCAACGTCTCGGCCGCGGTCGACGCCTCGTCCATCCTGGTCGCGGAAGGCGGGGAAGGCAGGGCGCGGATCGAGGCCATGGGAGAGTCGGTCGCCGCGATAGTGCGCTATTCGGAGAACCTCGGCGAGGCCGCGGGCCTGATTACCCAGGTAGCCGAGAGGACGAACATCCTGGCCATGAACGCGGCCATCGAGGCGGCGCATGCCGGCGACTCGGGGAAGGGCTTCGCCGTGGTCGCCGACGAGATTCGCAAGCTGGCCGAGCAGTCGAGCTCCCAATCCAAGGACATAGCGGCCGACCTGAGCCGCGTCGCGGAGGCCATAGACGCCGTGCGCGCGGCCTCCGCCGCCTCGGCCCTCTCCTTCACCTCGATCCTGGGCAAGTCCGGCACGCTGGGCGACGAGGTCCGCGCCATCGGCTCGTCCATGACCGAGCAGCGGGAGGGAGGGAAGCAGGTCCTGGAGGGGCTTTCGAGGTTGCGCGACATCACCCGCGAGATCCAGCGCGGCTCCGGCGAGATGTCGGGAGGGAACGTCTCCATACTCGAGCAGATCAAGAAACTGATCGGCGTGAACGCCGCGGTCGTAGGCAACAACGCCGAGATGACGAGCGGCACGGCCGAGATCAACCAGGCCATCGCCGGGACGATCGACCTGAGCTCGAGGAACGCCCAGCTCATCTCGGAGCTTCGGGACGAGCTGGACAAGTTCCGCATCTGACCGTCCAGACCTGCCCGGACTGCAACCGAAAGGACCGTCATTCGATCTAAGACGCATATGCCCCGCATAGGCGGGGCGGGTCGGAGGGAAAATGGCGGTCTACCTGCACACGATCGGAGTCGAGGTGCCCGAGCGACGCGTCACCAACCGGGAACTCTCAGAATTCGTCGACACCGACGACGAGTGGATCCGCTCCCACACGGGCATCGGCTCGCGGCACATCGCCGCCGACGGCACGGTAACGAGCGACCTGGCCGCGGCGGCGGCCCGGAAGGCCCTCGGCAAGGCCGGGATCTCGGCGGCCGAGCTCGACCTCATCGTCGTGGCGACCGCTACGCCGGATTACTTCGGCTTCCCTTCCACCGCCTGCATAGTCCAGGAGAAGCTCCGGGCCGGCTGCCCCGCCCTCGACCTCACGGCGGGCTGCTCGGGCTTCGTCTATGCCCTCGACGTGGCCTCCGGCATGATGGAGGCGAAGGGCTGGGAGCACGCGCTCGTCCTCGGCGCGGAAACCCTCACGCGGATCACGAACTGGGAAGACCGGGCGACCTGCGTCCTCCTGGGCGACGGGGCGGGCGCGGCCGTCCTGAGCCGGGCCGGGGAAGGCGGGAGCCGCATCCTGACGAGCCACCTCGGCGCCGAGGGCGCCGGGGCCGGGGACCTGCGGCTCGTCCAGGCCGAGCGCTCGCGGACCTTCCATCCCTCCGCTCCCATGGTTCCCCTGCTCGAGATGAACGGGCGCAGCGTCTACAATTTCGCCGTGCGGATCATCCCCGCGCTGGTCGAGCGCCTGCTTGAACTCGCGGGGAAGGAGCTCGAGGAGATCGCCTGGATCGTCCCCCACCAGGCCAACGCGCGCATCATCCAGGCCGCCGCCAAGAGGCTCCGCGTGCCCGAGGGCCGCTTTTTCATGAACATCGAGGAGTACGCGAACACTTCCTCGGCGAGCATCCCGATAGCCTTGGACGAGATGGACTCGAAGGGACTGCTGAGCCGGGGGGACCTAGTCATGCTCCTCGCCTTCGGCTCCGGGCTCACCTACGGGGGGACCCTGCTGCGCTGGTAGGCCGCCTAGCGAGAGACCTCCGCGCCGACGGGGAAACCCAAGGCGCAGGCGGTCCCGCTCCCCGCGCTCCTCATCGTGAAACTCCCCAGGATCTGCCCCGCCAGCCCCTTCGCCAGCGTGAGACCCATCCCGGAACCGAGATCCGAGTCGAAGCCCGCGGGCAAGCCTACGCCGTCGTCCTTGATTTCGAGCGTCGCGCACTCGCCCCGACGGCGAACAATGCTTTGGGGCGCCGGACTTTCTTTTGCCCTATTGGTTTCGCCTCCGAACCACATCGATCATCCCCAAAAAGCATATGCTATAAACTCCAAAGAGGCGAGATATTCTTTAAGTGGCGCCGGGGACGGCCCTCCACGAGCCTTTCAGGGAGGGCGCATCTTTTCTCCTCCTCTCCGGCCGTGCGATACTCGAAGGCATGGAACACAGGATCTCGGGGCCGGGTCCACTCTTGGACGCGAACGGAAAACTCAGGGAGCCGGGCTGGTCGGACTCCCTCGTCTTGGACTACGACAGGCGGGCGGTCCGCTCCCCCGCGTGGCGAATCAAGGAATGGGATTACTACTGCATCCTCGCGCGGGACTACGGGATTTCCCTGACCGTCGCCGACAACGGCTACATGGGCCTCCTTTCCGCGACGGTCTTCGACTTCGGGGCCGCGCGGGAGATCAGCGATTCCGTGATGTCGGCCTTTCCCATGGGCCGCTGGGGCCTGCCCTCGACCTCGGCCGCGGGCTTGACCGAGGTCAGCGCCGGCGGCGCGAGCATGAGCTTCGTCGCGGCGGAAGGCTCGCGGCAGCTCGCCTTCTCCTGGCCGGGCTTCGGCGCGAAGGCCGGGCTTCAAGGGGAGATCTGCCTGAGGGAAGAGCCGGGCCGCGCCTCGATGGCGATCGCGACTCCCTTCCGGCGCCCGAGGCACGGCTTTTACTACAACCAGAAGGTCAACTGCCAATCCGCCCGCGGCAGCTTCCGCTTCGACGGCCGCGAGTACCCCCTGGACCCGTCCCTGCCGGGCGGCGCCTCCGGCGTCCTCGACTGGGGACGGGGGGTCTGGCCCTGGTCGAACTCCTGGCTCTGGGGCTCGGCCAGCGGCGTAGCCGCCGGCCACGCGAAGGGCGGCGCCCTTCGCTCGAGAGAGGGTTCCGACCGACTGACAAGCTTCGGCTTCAACATCGGCTACGGCTTCGGCGACACGAGCGCGGCGAGCGAGAACATGGTCTTCTGCGAGGGCAGGGCCCACAAGATCGGACGCCTGACCATAACCTTCGACGGGATGGACTTCCTGAAGCCCTGGCGCGCCGTGTCCGAGGACGGCCGCCTCGACCTGACCCTCGACCCCATCCTGGACCGAGCCTCCAAGACCGACCTGGGCCTCCTCGCCTCGATCCAGCACCAGGTCTTCGGCTCGTGGAGAGGTTATGCGATACTGGACGACGGGTCCCGCGTGGACGTCGAGGGCCTGCGCGGCTTCTGCGAGAAAGTGGTAAACAGATGGTAGCGCCGACCGCCCCCCGCGGCATAGGCGTCCTCGCTCTCGACCTGGATGGCACCGTCCTGACGGATGGACACGGGATCTCCGACCGGACCGTCGCCGCCGTCGCCGCGTTCAGGGCCTCGGGCCGCGACGTCGTCGTCGCGACCGGGCGGTCGAGCCGCTCCGCCCTGCCCTGGGCCTCCCGCCTCGGCGGCGCGAAGGCCATGGTCTGCCACAACGGCGCGGCCGTGTACGACTGCCCGGGCTTTCCCGAGGGAAGGCTCCTCTCCGAGGCCGTCCTTCCCGAAGCCCTGGTCCGGCGCGTCATCGGCCTCTCGCGGGAGCTCGGCCTGCATTTCCACGGCTTCGGCGGCGACGACTGGTACTACGAGCGGGCGCGCCCCGGCACCGCGATCTACGAGCGGCGCTCGGGCTTCGCCGGCGCCCTGGTCGACTTCGACGAGCTGCGCGAGCCGAGGTTCAACAAGGCCATGTTCGTCTCGAGCCCCGGGAGGGAGATCGAGGCCGCGGCCGAGGCCGCCCGCGCCCTCTGCGGCGGCGAGGCGACGGTCATGTTCACGAGCCCCGGCTTCCTCGAGATCGTGCCCCTCGGCGCCACCAAGGCCGCCGGGCTGACGACCTGGCTGTCCTCTCGCGGCCTCGCCCTGGCCGACGCGATGGCCATAGGCGACGCGGACAACGACCTCGAGATGATCCGCGGCGCCGGCTACGGCGTCGCGATGGCGGACGCGCCCGAGGAGGTCCGCGCCGCCGCGGCCTTCGTCACCGGCGGCATTGCCGACGACGGGGCTGCCGCCGCGATCGAACTCTTCCTAGCGGCACCCGAATCGCCGCCCCGCTCGCGCCCTTTTAAATGGGAGTAAGGATATAAATTTACAGTACACTAACATATTATTATCTTGATGTTGCTGTATATTATCCCTGAGGCTAAGAGGAGGCTAAGGGATATGAAGTGGCGAATCGTTCCGATTGCGGTGCTCTCGGGGGCTCTAGCGCTTTCCGCGTACTCACAGGCTCAGGCGAAGCCAAGCCAGGCTGGGCCAAAGGCCGGAGAGACGCCCCTCAATCTGTCCCCCCTATGGCTGCAATCCAGCCCGAGTCTAGGCCTTCCCCTCGGCGACAGCACGACCTATTTCAGCCTCGGCGGCGGCGGATCGATCGGGGCCGAGTATCGCATCCCCGGCTTCCCCCTCGCCCTCGCGAGGGCGGGCATCGAATACGGCTACTTCCCCACGCCGGCCCAGGATTCGGTCTCTTTTACGACCGCCGACCTCGGCCTGGGCCTCGCCTATAACTTCATTCCCAATTTCGGCGTCAAGCTCTACGCCGACGGCGGGGCCACCTATGGTTTCTTCAACTCTAACGCCGAGGGCTATTGGAACGCCTACGCCAAGGCCGGCCTCGATCTCTTCGCCTCCTTCCCCCCGCGGCTGATGGTCAGCCTGGGCGGCTCCTTCCAGGACCAGTTCGGCGTGTACACGGGAGTCGCCGCCACCCTCGGCGTCTCCGTCGGACTGGGCAAGCCCATCACCGTCCAGAGCTTCAAGCCCGCCGCGCCGAAGCCCCTCATCAACAAGCCCCAGCCCCTCAAGTCCACCAATGCCTCCGGCAAGGCCGGGACGGGCCTGGATTTCAGCAGCCTCGACATCAAGGATATCTACCCAGTCTTCTATAAATATTACGACAACCACCCCATCGGGACCGTAGTCCTCCACAACTGGGAGAAGACCCAAGTCCAGAATATAAGCGTGAGCGTTTGGATAAAGGAATTCATGAGCGACCCGAGGGATGTCCAGGGACCGGCCAAGCTCGACGCCGGCCAGGACGCCTCGATAGACCTCTTCGCCCTCCTCAAGAAGGACGTGCTCGCCAACACCGAGGACACGAAGGTCTCCGCCAACCTGACGGTCAAGTACAGCCTTAACGGCAAGCCCATCGTCAAGAGCTCGGTCCAGACCCTGCGCATCCTGAAGCGCAACTCCCTGACCTGGGACGACGACCGCAAGGCCGCGGCCTTCGTCACGCCCAACGATCCCACCACCGTCAAGTTCGCCAAGAACGTCGCGTCGATGGTCAACGGAAAGGGCAACACCTTCGTCGACTCCAACATCCGCCTCGCCGCGGCCCTGCACGACGCCCTCACCCTCTATGGCCTCACCTACGCCACCGACCCGGTCGCCACCCTCAACTCCGATTCGAGGACGGTCGACTACATACAATTCCCGCAGCAGACCCTCGACTACAAGAGCGGCAAGTGCAGCGACTTCTCCGCCCTCTACGCCTCCATGTTCGAGGCCCTCGGGCTCGAGACCGCCTTCATCACCATCCCCGGCCACATCTACATGGCGGTGGCCCTCGGGATCAGCCCCGACGACGCCCGCGCCTCCTTCACCCACAAGGACGACCTCATCATCCAGGATAACAAGGTCTGGCTCCCGATCGAGATCACGCTGAGGGATGGCGGCTTCGTGAAAGCCTGGCAGTACGGCGCCAAGGAGTGGCGCGAGAACCTGGCGATGAAGCAGGCCGTCCTCTACCCGATCCGGGAGGCGTGGAAGACCTACGAGCCCGTCGGCTTCGCCGCGGCCGAGACCGCCATCAAGCTCCCCGCCGACGCCAAGGTGGTCGCCGCCTTCTCCTCCGACCTCGACGCCTTCGTCAAGGGCGAGATGGGACAGCAGGAGCTGGTCCTGCAGACGGCCGTCAACAAGGCCACGACCCAGCCTAGCAAGTCCAGGGCCATCAACAGCCTGGCCGTCCTGCACTCCCGCTTCGGCCTCTACGCCCAGGCGCAGAAGGAGTTCGAGCAGGTCCTCGCCAAGGACGAGTACATGCCCGCCCTGATCAACCTCGGGAACCTCTACTACATGCAGAACGACGACGAGAAGGCGCTCGAATATTACAATCGCGCCGCCAAGAAGGCGCCCAAGAACTCGATCGTCCTGCTCAGCGTAGCCCGTGCCAACCATGCGATGGAGAACTACTCGAGCGCCAAGAAGGCCTACGACGACCTTACGGCCGTTAACCCGGCCCTGGCCCAGCAATTCGCCTACCTCGGCCTCAGGGGCGAGGAGGCCACCCGCGCCGCGGACGTTACCGGAGTAAAGGGGATGGTGATATGGTCCGACTCAGAAAAGTAATCGCGTTAGGCGGAATAGCCGCACTGGCGCTGGCCTTCGCCGGCTGCTCAAGCCCCCTCCTTAACCGCATAAAGGAGAAGGTCGTCGACATACAGGTGAAGCAGGCGGCGGACGCTGCCGCTGCGGCCGCTGCGGCGGCCAAGGCACCCTTCGCCGCCACGAGCTACACTTTCGTGAGGCAGTGGGGGAATCCCGCGCCGCAGTATACCTTCGCGGACGTCCCGCTCGTGAAGGCGGACACCGCGGGCTTCATCTACCTGACGGATTCCAGCGCCCGCATACGGAAGTACGCCGCGTCCACGGGCGCCATCCAGAGCACGATCAGCATCTACTCCACCCAGGGCTTTTCCTCCTCGGTCACCGACATGGCCTTCGACGTGTCGGGCAACATGTACGCGATCACGAGCAACGCCAAGCAGCTCCAGAAATACAGCGTGTCGGGCAACCTGCTGTTCGATTGGGGCGGCACGACGGCCTACGGGGTCAACACGAGCCCCGCCGCCCTTTCCAGCCCCGGGGGTATCGGGGGTATAGCAGTGGACGGCTCCGGCGGAGTCTATGTGGTCGATAGCTACAATAAACGCATCCTCAAATTCGATTCGGCGGGCAATTTCGTCGTAGACTGGGGCGGATCCACGACCTACGGCAATGGCACGACCATCCCCGTGGCCGCGATGTCGAACCCGCAGGGCATAGCGATCGACTCCAACGGATACGTGTACGTGATGGACCGCGGCAACAACCGGGTCCTGGTGTTCTATCCGGTGACGACCACGGCGCCTTCGATCTACAACTATTGGGGAGGGACGACGACCTTCAACGGCTTCGCCTTCAATCAGCCCTCCCATCTCTCGCTGAGCCCGGGCACGACCCAGTACGTCTACGTCGTGGACGGAGGCGGCACCAACAACAGCCGAGTGCTCAAGTTCACCACCTATGGGATCTACGTCGCCGCATTCGGAAGCGTGGGGACGGCGAACGGCGCCTTCACCAGCGCATCAGGCGTGGCCGTCGACACCTCGGGCTACATCTACGTCTCCGACGGTTCATACTCCAACCTAGGCTATCGAGTCCAGAAATTCGACCTGACGATTCCCTCCCCCTATTGGGTAGCCACCTGGGGAGGACCGCCCGGAGCGGGCAACGGCATCCTCGTGCAGCCCTGGGGGATCGCGCAGGACGCTTCCGGCAATACTTACGTGGCGGAAACCTTCAACGACCGCATCCAGAAATTCGACCCTGCGGGCAATTACCTGCTCCAGGCCGGCAGCACCGGATCCGGCGCGGGGCAGCTCAACCAGCCCGTCGGCATCGCCATCGACGCTTCCGGGAATATCCTGGTGGCCGACGAATCGAACAACAGGATCCAGGTCTTCAACGCCGCCGGCGCCTTCCAGAAAACCATCGGCGCAGGCCAGCTCTCGGGCCCGATCGCGATCGTGCTGGACAGCGCCGGCGACATCTTCGTCAACGAGGCCAGCGCGGGCGACATAAAAGTCTTCGACGCCAACGGATACTACCTGCGCACGATCGGCTCCGCCGGGACGGGGGACGGCCAGTTCGGGTATATCTACGGGCTGGCCATCGACAAGGACGGGAATTTGTTCGTCTCCGACCTTTTCCAATCGCGCGTGCAGAAATTCGATGCGAGCGGCAACTTCGTCACCAAGTGGGGCACGCAGGGCACGGGCCTCAGCCAATTCCTGTACCCCATCGGCGTCGCCTGCGACAGCATCGGCAACGTCTACGTCTGCGACATGCTCAACCGGCGGATCCAGAAATTCGACGGCAACGGCACCTACATGGCGAGCATAGGCGGGGTCGGCATAGGGGGCGGCAGCTTCGCCTGGCCGATAGGCATCGCGATCAACCCCGCGGGGCACTTGTTCGTCAGCGATTACATGAATTTCCTGGTGCAGGAGCTGGCGCCGGTCTATTAGGCATCGGGGCCGCCCCCCGCCGCGCGCGGGCCCATCCCGCGAGAATCGTATCCTAGGGTACCGCCTTCCGGGCCGCGAAACGCGATACTGGAGGCCTGGGGGCCCTGAATGAAACGACGCATAGCCGAGAACGTGTACTGGGTGGGGAAGATCGACTGGGAGCTCAAGAAATTCCACGGGAGCGAATACTCGACCCATAGGGGCTCGAGCTACAACTCCTACCTGGTCAAGGAAGCCAAGACCGCGCTGATAGACACGGTCTGGCTGCCCTTCGCCAAGGAATTCGTCGACGGCCTCGAGGCAGAGGGCGAGCTCGCCGCCTTGGATTTCGTCGTCGCCAACCACGGCGAGGTCGATCACTCAGGCGCCCTGCCCGAGCTGCTCAGGCGGAGGCCCGGGCTCCCGATCTACTGCACGGCCAACGCGGTGAAGAGCCTCAAGGGCCAGTACCACCAGGACTGGGACTTCCGCGTCGTGAAGACGGGCGACTCCGTCGACCTAGGGAACGGCAAGAAGCTGGTCTTCGTCGAGGCGCCCATGCTCCACTGGCCCGATTCCATGTTCACCTACCTCGCGGGCGGCGCCGTCCTCTTCCCGAACGACGCCTTCGGCCAGCACTACGCCTCGGAGCTCATGTTCGCCGACCTGGTCGACCAGGAAGAGCTCAAGCAGGAATGCGTCAAGTATTACGCCAACATCCTCACGCCCTTCTCCCCGATGGTCGCGAAGAAGATCGAGGAGGTCGTCGGCATGAAGCTGCCCGTCGAGGTCATAGCCCCCAGCCACGGCGTGATCTGGAGGAAGGACCCGCTCGTCATCGTGAGGCAGTACGCCGAATGGGCGGCCGACTATCGCGAGGACCGGATCTCGATACTCTACGACTCGATGTGGGACGGGACGCGCAAGCTCGCCGAGGCCATCGCCCAGGGCATCGCCCTCGAGTCGCCGGCTACCTCCGTCGTCCTCCACAACGTCGCCAAGACCGACAAGAACGACGTGATCACCGACGTATTCAGGTCGAAAGCGATACTGATGGGTTCGCCCACCGTGAACAGGGGAGTCCTGAACGCGGTGGCCGGCCTCCTCGAGGAGGTCAGGGGCCTGCGCTTCAAGGGCAAGAAGGCGGCCGCCTTCGGCTGCTACGGCTGGTCGGGCGAGTCGAACGGAATGCTCTCGGGGCTCCTCGGCGAGGCCGGCTTCGAGGTCGTCGACGAGGGCCTCAAGTGCGCCTGGGTGCCCGACTCAGAGGCGCTGGACGCCGCGAGGGTCTACGGCCGCGCCTTCGCGCGCGGGGCTAAGGAGGGATCATGAGCGAGGCTATCGACGACCTGAAGCGCGAGCACGAGGCTATCCTGTTTACGATCAAGGTACTGGAGCGCATGGTCGCGCTCTCGGGCGAAGGGAAGTTGAGCGATCCCGGCGACCCCTTGGCGCTCGTCGCCTTCCTGAAGGAGTTCGCCGACAAGTGCCACCACGGGAAGGAGGAGGGAATCCTCTTCCCCGCCCTCGAGAAGGCCGGCGTCGCGAGGGAAGGCGGGCCCGTCGGCGTCATGCTCGCGGAGCACGAGCGGGGCCGGGCCCATATCCGGGCGATGGAGGCCGCGCTCGGGTCGAAGGGCGGGATCGAGAGGGAAGCCTTCGCCCGCGAGGCGAAGGGCTACGCCGCCCTCCTTCGGGCTCATATCGACAAGGAGAACTCGGTGCTCTTCCCGATGGGCGAGCGTCTCCTCGGCGCCGACGAGCTCGCGAGGGTCTACCGGGCCTTCGAGGAGCACGAGGAGAAGGTCATAGGCGCGGGCAGGCACGAGGAATTGCACGCGATGCTGGACGATTTCGACCGGAAATACATCGCCGGAGCCTGACCCGCCGACGCGGCGCCGTTGACTATGCAGTGGCCCTGAAATAGTATTCCGCGATGACGCGCGCCGCTATCCTCTGCCTTGCCCTCCTTTGTCCCGCCCTCGCCCTCGCGGCCCAGCCCGCGAGCAAGGACGCGATGACGCCGGCCGGCCGTGCCACCGGGACGACCGATCTCCTGGAAGCGGCCAAGGCCTGGGCCGGGCAGCTCGGCGAACTGGCCCCCATCGCGGGGCGGGCCCTTGCGTCGGCCGAGGGCTGGGACACCCAAGCCTTCGATTGCATGGACCTAGCCGGATCCGGCCTGTACATGGACACGGTCGAACTAGCGCGCCGCCTCCCGGGCGAGGGCGCCGGAGGCTCGGGCTCCCGATGGCTCGTGTCCCTCTCCTTTACGATGATGCGGATGCGGCGCGCGGACGCGGCCCAAATCACCGAGCAGCTCGTCATCGGCGTGTCCTCCGGCAACCGCTTCGCGGAGCTCAACGTGACCTTCATCGACGGTCTACCAGAAAGCCCCCTAGTCGTGCGCGGGCTAGGCGACGAACTAGCCTTCACGAGGCTCGGCCAAAACCTCGCGCCCGCGGAGGAATGGAGACGGCCCGTCCCCGATCCCTCGGCCCCGATATCCCTCCGCTCGTATTCCACCCGGCTCTCCGACCTTCCGCCGGGAGCCGACAAGGTGGATATGACAAGCTACATGGCGGGGGAGGCCGAGGTCGTCGTGGACCGGGTCTCCGTCGATCGGGCCAGGGGCATCATGACCATCGTCAGCGGCAAGCCCGGCAAGGGGATCATCCAGGAGGTCGGCTTCGACGACGCTGGCCGCATGGAGACCGTGACGCTCAAGCCTCGGGGCCTCGTATTCGTAAGGGAGGATCCCTCGGCCATGCTAGCCGCGCGCCCGACGAGGATGCACGCCCTCGCGTCGCGGGACGCGAAGGTCGAGACCGACTTCGAGAGCGGCCTGGCCCGGCTGGCGATGCCCGCAGCCAAGTCCTGGGCGGCTACGATCGAGCTCGAGGCTCGGGGCAGCCTCTCGCGCAGGCTCGAGGACTTCGCCGACCCCCGCGGCTGGGAATTCAGGCACGGCGCCATCCAATTCAGGTCCGGCTCCGGCCTGCCGCGCTTCAAGGGCGTCCCTCGAAGCACGCTCGAAGAGTGGACGAGACCTTCGTCCTCCCTTGAGTCCGACGCGCCGGAGATCGCCGCGGCGGCCCTCGAGGCGACATCGGGGATAGAGGACGCGAGAGGACAGGCCCTGGCCGTGACTGCCTGGGTGTACAAGAACCTGCGCTACGATACCGGCGTCCTGGCGGTAGGCGCGCTGCGCACCCTGCAGACGTTGCGCGGCGACTGCACCGAATTCTCGGGGCTCATCGTGGCCATGCTGCGCTCCCTCGGGATGCCCGCGACGATCGTCCACGGCTTTTACTATGACCCGATCTCGGCCGCTTTCATCGGTCACGCATGGGCGATCGCCCGCGTCGGCTCGGCCTGGCTCGAGCTGGAGGGCACCTCGGGCAAGCCGACCGAAGGCTCCGGCTACCTGCCCCTGCCGCTCAAGGACAACATGAGCCTGGTCAGGCGCATCAGCGTGGCCGAAGTCAGGTAAGGACGGCGCGAGCGCGGCCGCGGCGCCTGACCCGCCTACATCAGGCTGACCGGGTCCACGTCGGGCTCGAGCCTGACCGACGAGGGCACCTTGAAGTCGGCTAACGCGGCGGCCATCGCCTTGTGCAGGGCCCCGAGCTCGGGCGCCCGCGCGATGATCTGCCAGCGCGCGGTGCCCGCCACCATGCCCAGGGGGCACTCGGCAGGCCCCAGGAGCTCCGAGTCGGCTGGCAGCAGCGGAAGGGCGCGCTCGGCGAAGTCCCGCGCGGCGGCGGCCGCCCTGCCCTTCTCCTTCGACTTGAACACGATGCGCACGAGGCGGGCGTAGGGCGGGAAGCCGAGCTCCTTGCGCGCAGCCAGCTCCATGGGGTAGAAAGCCTCCGCGTCGGCCGCCGCCGCGAGGCGCATCACGGCGCTGTCGGGGCGGTAGGTCTGCAGGACCACGTTGCCGTCGGGGGTGAAGCGCCCCGCCCTGCCCGCCACCTGCACCACCAGCGCGAAGGTGCGCTCGGCCGCGCGGAAGTCCGGGAGGTTGAGGCTCGTGTCGGCGAGCACGACGCCCACCGTCTTGACGCGGGGGAAGTTGAGGCCCTTGGCCACCATCTGCGTGCCCAGCAGTATGTCGGCCCTGCCCTCGCGGAAATCGTCGAGCGCGGCCTCGAGCTCGCCCACCTTCGAGGTCGAGTCGGCGTCGAGCCTGCGTATGACCATGTCGGGGAAGAGCTTGGCCGCCTCCTCCTCGACGCGCTCTGTGCCGAAGCCCGCCCAGCCGACGTCGAGGGAACCGCAGTCGGGGCAGGATACGGGGGGCGCCGCGCGGTAGCCGCAGTAATGGCAGACGAGGGCGTTGCGATCCTTGTGATAGGTGAGAGAGACCGAGCAGTTAGGACAGCGCAGCTCCTTGGCGCAGGAGCCGCAGCGGAAGAAGTAGGAGAAGCCGCGCCTGTTGAGGAAGAGTATCGACTGCCGGCCCTCGCAGTGCGATGCGCGCACGTACTCGGCGAGCTTGCGCGATATGGGGCCCGCCTCCAGGCGCATGTCGACTATCTCTACGGCGGGAGGCGCGCCCCCGGCCAGGCGCTTGGTGAGGGGCAGCCGCCCCATCGCCCCGGAGGCCATGAGGCTCCAGGCCTCGACCGAGGGAGTGGCGCTGCCCATGACGACGCGCGCTCCCTCGGCAGCGCCCCTGCGCATCGCCACCTGTCTCGCGTGGTAACGGGGCGAGGAGCCGGACTTGTAGGTCGCCTCGTGCTCCTCGTCGATCACGATCAGGCCGAGGTCCGCCACGGGGGCGAAGACGGCGCTGCGGGCGCCGACCACTACCGTCGCCTCGCCGCGCAGGATGCGCCTCCACTCGGCCAGCTTCTTCGAGGGCGTCAGCCGCGAGTGGAGGACGGCGCACTTCTCGCCGAAGCGGCGGGTCGCCGCCTCGACCACCTGCCCGGTGAGGGCTATCTCCGGCACGAGGTAGATGACGCTCCGGCCCTCCGCGAGGGTGGCCTCGGCGGCCTGGAGGAACACCTCGGTCTTGCCCGTGCCGGTGAGGCCGTAGAGGTACTCGAGGCCGGAGCGGTTGCGCGTTATGCGCTCGAGGGCCGAGGCCTGCTCCCCCGACAGGGTCAAGGGGGCCTCCTGTATCTCGAACTCCTCGACCTCGATCGCGGCGCCCGTGCGCGGCTCGCGCTTGGCGGAGGGCAGCATGGCCGAGAGGGCCTCGCCCTGGCCGCAGAAGTACATGCCCGCCAGCCAGCGAGACAGCTCCACCGAGCGCGCGTCGAAAAGGGGCTCGGCGTCCAGGGTCTTGATGATGCGCTTGATCTGGGCCTCGGGGAGGGAGCAGGCATCGGACTCGCCGACGACGAAGCCCGTGGCCTCGCGCCTGCCGAAGGGGGCGGTCACGCGCCTGCCCAGGCGGGCGCTGCCGCCCTCGTCGTTGCGGTATGAGAGGGCGCCCAGGCGGGGCACGTCGAAGAGGACCTCGATGAATTCCGGCATCCGCGCCTTATGCGTCCGGCGAGAGGCGCTCGCGGAACAGCTTGAGGTCTTCCCAGGCTGGGCGCTTGTACGAATCGTCGCGCAGCAGCGCGCTCGGGTGGTAGGTGACGAGGAGGGGCAGGCCTTCGAACTCCCGCCATTTCCCTCGAAGCTTGCCCACGCCCTCCGACCCTCCCAATAGGGCCTGGGCGGCGATGCGCCCGACGCAGAGGATGGCCATCGGTCTCAAGAGGGATATCTGCCTGCGCAGGTAGCCGAGGCAGGCGGCCTGCTCGTCGGGTGCGGGGTCGCGGTTCTGCGGCGGCCTGCATTTGACGACGTTGGCTATGAAGCAGTTGCTCGCCCTGTCCAGGGCGATAGAGGCGAGCATCTTGTCGAGGAGCTTGCCCGCGGGACCGACGAAGGGCAGGCCCTGGGCGTCCTCCTCGGCTCCCGGCCCCTCGCCCACGACGATCGCGAGCGGCGCGGCGGGGCCCTGGCCCGGCACCGCGCGCTTGCGCTGCTCGCAGAGTCGGCAGGCTCGGCAGGCTTCGATCTCGGCCGCGATTGCCTCGAGGCTGTCGCCCGGGCGCGGGGGCGCGAGCCGCGGGGCGCCCGCATCCGCCGCTTCGGCTGCGGCTTCAGCCGCGACGAAGTCGGGCTCGGGCCCGGCGGGGCGGCGCGCCCCGCCGGAGAGCCAATCCTCGATGACTCCCAGGCTCTCCCATATCTCTCGACGCTCTTCGGCTTTCATGCTTTCTTTCCCTCGAGGGCGGTCTGTACGGCGCCGTAGGACCTGATGGACAGGAAGGCGGCCACGCGCGCCTCTCCGCCGGGGAGGCCGCCGCCCACGCGCGCCTTCTCGTCCTCGAGGAGCCGGACGGCCACCGCCATATTTCGGTCGGCCGCCGCGGGATCGAGGAGACGCGACGCGAGATAATAATACAATATCAGGTCCTTGGGCGGGAGGAGGAGGCCCGTCGTGAAGAAGTACGAGGCCTCGACCAGGAAGAAGCGCGCCCGGTCCTCCTTGCCCCGCTGCGCGAAATGCTCCGCCAGGAGGACGAGGAGGGTGAAGGAGGGCCAGTAGCAGGAGTGCCGCAGGCCCAAGGTCAGCGCCTCGAGGGCGGTGGACTCGGCCTTCACGCTCTCGCCCGCGAGGAAGCGGCAGAGGGCCAGGGTGCGCAGGGCGTCGACCTTGGAGAAATCGTTGAGGATCTGGGCGGCGTAGAACTCGGCCTGGACGAAACGCTCCCTCGCGGCCTCGCGCTCGCCGGAGAAGACGGAGGACAGGGCGTACATCGCGTTAGCCTGGGAGAGGACGGGCTCGGAGAGGGGGCCGAGGGCGAGGAGCCGCGACGCGCTCTCGCGTATGCCCTGGAAGTCGCAGAGCTGCCAGAGGATGCGGATCTTGTAGTCGTAGGCGTAGAATCGCGAGGCCGTGCGGTCCTGCGGCATCCGCGCGAGGCTGTCGTCGACTGCGGCCAAGGCGCGGGCGTAATCCCCGTTGAGGAGCTGGAACTCCGCCATCGCCTCCAGGGCCTCGCATGGGTCGCCGCCGGGCACCGCGCCGCAGCGCTCGACGAGGCGGCGGGCCTCCTCTATGTCGTTGCGCATGGCCTGCGCGAGGGCTATCGTCCGGATAACGTTCTGCACGCTCCGGGGGCCGACCTCGGCTCTGCCGTAGTAATAGAGGGCCTTCTGCCCGGTGAGCACCGCCTTTTGGAAGGCGTAGGTCATGGCGTTGTAGTTCGAGACCTGGTGGTAGGCGAAGCCCATCAGGTTGGGGTCGCCCTGGGTGAGGGCGGCCCGCATGATCCTCTGCAACACCGCCTCGGATTCCGCGATCTTGCCGCTGTTGAAGAGGATCGCCGATTTCGTGATGAGGAGGCGGACCCGCGTCTTCTCGTCGCCTCGGATGCGCCTGAGGAGGAGGTCGATGTAGGGCAGGAGCTCGACATCGCTCGTGCGGTTGGGGTCCTCCTGCATCGCCCGCGCGGCCTCGTCGTAGCGCTCGGCGCGCACGAGGTGGTGGATGAGCCGGCTCCTGTTGGGGCGCTCGCGAGTAAGCAAGAGGTCGGCGATCACGCCGTGGAGGATGCGCTTGTTGTGGTTCAGGAGGCTCGCGTAGAGCGCCTTCTTGAAGACGTCGGCCCGGAAGGCGTAGGCGCCGCCGGCGGCGCCGGCGGGTCCCTCGACCGCGATGAGGCCGTCCTTCTCGAAGCGGGCGAGGGCCTCGGCTACGGCAGCGACGTCGCCACCCGCCGCCGCGTGGACGACGATAGCCTCGTCCAGCGAGAAGGAGTGGGCGAACACCGACAGGCGGGCGGCGAGGTCGCGCCATTCGCCCGGGTAGCGCTCGAGGCTGGCGAGGAACATGTTCTGGACGGTCGCCGGGAGGCTGGACAGGTCCTTGTGCTTGCGGCCGGACGCGGCGTACTCGCGCAGGAAGAGCGGGTTGCCCATGCCCGCCTCGACGACCCTGCCGAGGGCGTCGGCCTCGACGCCGGGCCAGCGCGAGCGAACGAGGTCCTCGGATTCCCCGCGGGAGAGGGGCGGCACCTTGAGCGGGCGCAGCCCCTGGAAAGCCTTGCGGAGCTCGCTCGAGAACTCGCGGCCCGCCAGTACGAAGAAGGGCTTGATCCGTCCGTTCTTGAAGAGGTACTGGAAGAACTCGCGGGAGAGCTTGTCCATGAAGTCCGCGTTGTCGACGCAGACGAGTATGGGGAAGAGGTCGGAGGAGTGCTTGACAAGGATCGCGTCGAAGACGTCGTAGAGGGCGGCTATCGAGGCGGCGTCGGGATTGTCGCCTTCCTGGCAGCAGACGAGGTCGACGAAGCGGGCGACAGAGGCCTTGGATAGGGGGGCGAAGGGCGCGAGGGCGCGCGCGGCCGACTCCGGATCCAGGTCGCCGCCAAGGCCCAGGTAGCCGAGGAGGATGTCGACGATGAGGGCGAAGCCTCCCGTGCGGTACTTCTGCGCCCTGGCGAACAGGACTGGAGTCTCGAAATCCGGAAAGAGGCGGATCTTGTCGACCACGGCCTGAGCGATCCTCGTCTTGCCTATGCCGGCGTCGCCGGCGAGGTAGAAGCCGGAGACCTCGTCGTAGCGATTGCGCATGTAGGACTTGAGTATCTCGTCGATTATCTCGCGACGGCCCACGAAGGGCCCCGAGTCGCGGGAGGCGGCCTGGGCCTCGCCCTTGACCTCGTAGGCGGCTATGGGCTCGGACTTGCCCTTGGCCTCGATCTCGCGGACGGGCGAGAACTCGAAGTCGTCCTCGCATTTTTCCTTGACCGCCTCCGACACGAGGATCGCACCGGGGGCAGCCGCCGCCTCGAGACGCTGCGCGACGCTCATCGCGTGGCCGGTGACGACGTCGAACTCGCCCCGCCTGCCCGTCGTGACCAGGCCCTCGTGGATGCCGGTCCGGAAGGAAAGGCCCTCGGCGCCCTTGGGCCCCTCGAGCTTGATGCGGGACAGGAATTCGAGGGCGGCGTGGACGGCGCGGGAGGGATCGTCCTCGTGGAGCTCGGGGACGCCGAAGACGGCGACGAGGGCGTCGCCGATATACTTCTCGACGAAGCCGCCGTAGGCCTTGATGAGCTCCTCGAAGACGCCGAACACTCGGGTCATGAGGGTGTCCATCTCCTCGGGATCGGTACGCTCCGAGAGGCTCGTAAAGCCTTTCATGTCCGAGAAGAGAATGGTGGCGGTCCGGCGTTCGCCCGTCTTTATGTTATCTCGCTCCGACATCGTCCCGACAGTGTACCCGCCGTTGAGCCGGGGGGACAAGCGGCGGAAAAGCGGCGGGCGCCTCGGCTTATAGCGGGAAACGCGATACCATTGGCATAGTGGAGGTAGGCATGAAGAGAGTTCTCGCGCCCGCCTGCGCCCTCGCTTGCGCCCTCGCCTCCCCCCCCTCCCTTTCGGCCGAGGCGGCGGACGCGGGACCGAAGAGGGCCCTCCTTCCCGTAATCCTCAACATCCTGCCCGGCCTGGGCATCGGGTCCTTCGCGCAGGGCGATTCACTCGGCGGCTTCATCGGACTCGGCGGCGAGACGGCGGGCCTTAGCCTGGCCTTCTTCGGCCTGGTGTACAGCTACGTCGGCATCATCGGCGCCATCTTCTCCGGGATGTCCGGCGAGGGAGGCGACGCCTCGGTCGAACGCCTAAGGGTCGGGGAAGACTGTATGATCGGCGGCGGCATTCTCTGGGCCGGCACGAAGGTCTTCGAGATTGTCAGGCCCATAACCTTCGCCCGGAATTTCAATAGGGAACGCGGATTCGCCCGCGTCACCCTGTCGCCGCGCCCCGCGCCCGGCCTGTCGATCATGCTCTCGTATTAGGCTTGATAACCCCTTCCGCAGTGTCAAAGTTTCGTAACACCCGCCTGTCTTTGCCTGAATACAGGTATATCTTGCCCGTATTCGGGCAATTTTATTGCACAATATGGCTGACCGAGCTATCCTCCTCGCCTGAGAGGCGACTGTGGATGAAAAGTACCTAAAGCCGGAACGTCGGCGCTACCTCGAGGAAAGATACGATCTCGCTCCGGACGAGCTCGAGCATTTCCTGGAGGACCTGTGGGCCTTCACCGAGGAGACGGCCGAGGACTTCGTCCGCCGCCGCCATGGAGAGCTGCAGCGCGGGGGACTGCGCAACGAGGCGATCTATAGGCGGCTCGCCGAGGAAGCCTCGTCCGGGCGCTTTCGCAGCCCTCCCCTCTCGCTCCGCCAGGTGCGGAGAATAATCTATGGCTGAACGGAGAAACCCATGTGCGGAATAATCGGATACACCGGATCGAAGAAGGCCATGCCCGTCCTGCTCAGGGGCCTTAAGCTCCTGGAATACCGGGGCTACGATTCCTCGGGCCTCTCCCTGGGCTCGAAGGGGCAGCTCAAGACCTACAAGAAGGCTGGCAAGCTCGCCGAACTCGAGGCGGTGCTCCCCGCGGCGCCCAAGGAGACCGCGGGGATCGGGCACACGCGCTGGGCGACGCACGGCGGCCCCACCGACGGCAACGCCCATCCCCACGTCGGCTCCTCGGGCCGGGTAGCGATCGTCCACAACGGGATCATCGACAACCACGCGGCCCTGAGGCGAGAGCTCGAGGCCAAGGGCCGGACCTTCGCCAGCGAGACGGACAGCGAGGTGATAGCCCAGCTCGTCGAGTCGGTTTTAGCCGAGGCGCCGGAGGCGGGTCCCGAGGCTGCCGTCGTGTCCGCCCTCGCCCGGCTGCAGGGAACCTTCGGCCTCGCGATGCTCTTCGCCGACTACCCGGGCCTCGTGGTGGGCGCGCGCAACGGCAGCCCCCTCGTCGTCGGCATCGGCGATGGCGAGTGCTTCCTCGCCAGCGACCCGGCGGCTTTCGGCGGCTCGGCCAGGGAGGCTGTCTTCCTCCGCGACGGCGAGATCGCGATACTGCGTCCCGGCGCCTGGGAGACGAGGGACTTCCACGGAGCCCTGCTGGCGAAGGAGTCCGAGCCCCTCGACGCGGCCTCCCATCCGGGGGAACTCGGCGAGAGCCCCGACTGGCTCCTCAAGGAGATACTCGAGGAGCCTGACGCCGCGGCCCGAGCCCTGGGCAACGGCGGCCGCCTCCTCAAGGACCTCGGCACCGCCAAGCTCGGAGGCCTGGGGCTGGAACCGCGCGAGCTCCTCGGCTTCGAGCGCGTCGTGCTCTTCGGGATGGGATCCGGCCTCCACGCCGCCATGATGGGCGCGCGCCTCCTCGAGGACTGGGCCCGCCTGCCCGCCGCCGCCCTCGACGCCTCGGAGCTCCGCTCATCCAATCCGATCGTCGAGGCGCGCACGCTTTACGTGGCGGTAAGCCAATCGGGCGAGACCGCCGACACGATAGGGGCCGTACGCGAGCTGCTCAACAGGGGAGCCCGGGTAGTCGGCGTCATCAACGCCGTCGGATCGTCCCTCGCGCGGCTCTGCGGCGGCGGCATATACGTCCACGCCGGCGCCGAGGTCTCGGTCGCCACGACCAAGGCCTTCGTCAACCAGGCCCTCGTCCTGGCCCTCCTCGCCCTCCTGCTGGGCAGGATGCGCGCCCTCTCGGTGTCGCAGGGCAGGCGCATCGTGGACGAGCTGGAGGCCTTCCCCGCGCTGATAGCGAAGGCGCTGACGCTGGTACCGGACCTCGCCAGGATCGCGCAACGCGTCCGGGGCGAGCGAAGCGCGTTCGTCGTGGGCAGGGGGCAATTCCTTCCCGCCGCCCTGGAGGGAGCGCTCAAGCTGAAGGAGCTTTCCTACGTCCACGCCGAGGGCCTGGCCGCCGGCAGCCTCAAGCACGGCCCCCTCGCCCTCGTCGCCGAGGGCACGCCGGTGTACGTCCTCGCCTTCGCGGGAGACTCCTACGCCAAGACCCTCATCGCCGCGTCCGAAGTGCGGGCGCGCGGCGGCCTCGTCGTCCTAGTCACCGACGTCGACGACCCGGAGGCCGCCTACGCCGAGCGAATCCTCCTGCCCGCCTGCGGGCCCGACGGAGCCGGAGGGGCGCTCGCGCCCGTGCTCGCGGTGCTGCCCTTCCAGCTCCTCGGGCGCGAGCTGGCCCTGCTCCTGGGGCGCGACGTGGATCGGCCGAGGAACCTCGCCAAGAGCGTAACCACAGAATAATTCGAGGCGGCGCCGCTTGTATTCGGCCAGGCGCGGACTTATACTCCATTAATAATCTTTTACAAAATATGCGAGGCTAAAAAATGGACGAAGGATTCTACCTCTTCAGCGAGTACCTCGACGAAGGCAAGCAGGCGAAACACTACATGTGCGGCGACTACCACCTCTGGGTCTGGTCCAACGACGGCGGAGACCTCCTCCGCTTCGAGTTCCGGCACAAGGACAAGCGCATAGTGTATTCGGGCGGCGAGTTCTCCCGCGGCGCAGAGAACTACGTCGGGCCCATGTTCTTCATACTCGACCAATTGTTCAACTGCGACGGCGAGATGCAGGCCAAGCTGCTGCGCCTGCGGGACGACTCGGTCCCGGAGCTGCAGTCGCCCGGGCCGGCGGAGGCCGGCGAGCTCAGGCACGCGATGTGAGCTATTTCTGTATCATCACCTGAAGTATCTGGATGATCGGGAAGATGATGCAGACGACGATGAAGGTGACCTCGAGGGCCACCATGCGCTTCTCGCCCGCGTCCGACTTCACCATGTCGTAGACGTCCTGGAGAGCGTCCAGGCGCCGCTCGACCGACCATTTCCAGCCCTCGGTGTTGAAGATCTCGCAGAGCTCGGCGTAGACTTGCCCGAGGTAGTAGTCCCCGATGATCTTGGAGGAGTTCTCGAGGTTCTCCAGGATGAAGAGGGCGTCGAAGCGCAGGGCCTGGATGTGGGCGAGCTTCATCTCCACGGGGCGGCGCAGGCCGAAGACGCGGCGCTTGCCCGCGGTGAGCTCCCGTATGTCGTCCTCGGCCTCGTCGAGCCAGGTGTCCAGAAGCTTGTCGAGGACCCGCAGCTCGAGGAGCTGGTAGTTGGCGTGCTCGGCTATCAGGAGGAGGTCCTCGTAGTCGCCGCGGGGGTCGATGATGATGCAACGGTCCAGCTCGAAGACCGCGAGGTCGCCAATGCGGTACGAGAAGGGCCGACCAAGGGTGGCGGAGATCTGGCTGTCGTGGAGGCTCGAGCCCGGCTCCTCGCCGATGAGGAGCGAGGCGCAGTAGTCGCGGTTGCGGTCGATGAAGTTGGCCGGATCCTCGCCGCACTCGAGGAGGCAGTAGGCGATGTAGGACTCCCGGTCCATCTCCGCGAGGTCGCGGGGCTCCGTCACCGCGGGCATGAGGGCCTCGAAGAGCATGCGGAAGCCCTCCTCGGCGTACTCGGGGATGGTCGAGCTCTGCCCCAGGGAGATGACGGATTTATCCTCCAGCCCGTGCAGCTCGCTCATGGGGAGCCGGGTCTTCACACGCACGACTATCGTGACGACGCCTTCCTCGTAGATCTTGGCCTGGGAGGAGAGGCGCTCGAAGCCCTCGCTCTTGGATAGCTCTGGAATGCCTAGCTGGAGTATGAGGGGCGTGGGCAGGGTGAGGGAGGCCGGCGTATCGCGGCGCTTGGCTATGCCGAGGTCGGGATGGGCGGGGACGAGGGCCGCGACCTTCTTGAGGTCGATGCTCCTGCCGGCGTCGTACAGGTAGAAGAATACGGCCTCGACGAGGAGGGGCAGGTCGGAGCCCCTCCGCTTCGATCGCCTGTCGCGCCCGAACCGGCCCCTGCGGTCGCCGTGCAGGCGCCGTTCCTCGTCCTTCCTGGCTTGCTCGTCGCGGCGGGCGTGGTCGCCCCGGTGGCCGAGCTCCGTCCGGTGGGCTTCGGGCCGCGTGCCGTCGGGGCCCGGAAAGCGGGGCTGGCGGGGGCCGCCGGGAGAGGCCCTGCGGCCCATCAGGGAGCCGCCTTGACCTCGACGGTGGGGAGGGATACGCGGTCGAGGACGCTCAGGACGAGGATGTAGCCCTCGGGAAGGACGTAGGGAGCGGTGAAGGAGCCGCCGGAGTGGTTGACGGTGAGCAGCGGCGTGCTGTCCCCCGAGGGGCTGCGCGCCTCGAGGGTGACCTTGAGCGGATAGGGGTACTCCGGGAGGTCGCGGGAGAAGATGCCCGCCACCTTGTCCTTCGAGGGAGCCGGCGCGGCCAGGGTGACCGAGACTCGCGCGTTAGGCGGAATCAGCGACCCAGCGGTCGGGGTCTGGGCGACGACGGAGCCGGAGCGCTCGCTCTTCCCGCCGGCGCGCATGGAGAAATTGACGGCGAGGTCCGTCTTCTCGACCTGGAGGACCGCGTCCTCGATGGAGAGGCCGGTGAGGTCGGGCACGCGGACCTGGGCCTTCTCGGGGCCCGAGCTCACGACGAGCTCGAGCTGGGTCGGGCCGCCGATCTCCGTGCCGGCGACCGGCTTCTGCTCGAGGATGGTCCCCGCCAAGGCCTTGTCGAAGACGTAGACGGGCGGCTCCTTCACGGACAGCAGCGGCCGCGCCCCGGCGAAGAGGGTCTGGATGTGGATCTTGGCCTCGTTGACGTCCAAGCCGATGAAGTTCTCGACCTTGTCGGCGACGGAGCCGCGACTCACGGTGAGGGCGATACGGCGCCCGGCCTTGACGATGGCTCCGGGCGAGGGGCTCTGGTCCACTATCTTGCCCCTGTCCATGGGATTGTCGGTGAAGCGGAGCGAGACCCTGGGATAGAGCTCCTTCTCCTGGAGCTTCACCAGGGCCTGGGCCAGCTCCATGCTCTTGACGTCGGGGACCATGGTCTGCTCGGCGCCGCGCAGCGAGAGAAGGAAGGCCGAGAGCCCGGCGACCGCCATGAGCACGATGACCGCGCCGAGACCGTAGGCGATGACGCGATAGTGCTCTTTCTCGAAGGACTCGATCTTGCGCAGGTCGACGGGGAGGGTGGGCAGGCGTATCTCGGATAGCTTGGGCAGCTTGGGGAACTTGAGCAGGTTGGGCATCTTGAAGTTGAGCTTCATAGTCGGTCCGCTTCCTTGGGTAACGGGCCCCCGGGGACGGTAGCGTCGCCGGCGACGCTGGCGTCGCCTAGGACCGTACCGACCAGGCCCCTCATTCCGTTCGCGAATTCCCTGTACGGGAGGGCCTTCTTTTGCTGAACCTGGAGGCGCCTGAGCGCGATGAGGCCGTCTATCGTTTGTACCATTATGCCTCGGCTCTTGTCTAGGCCGAGCACGGTTCCGGGCAGGGCGTCCTCGAAATCGAGGCTTCCCGGCCCGGCGGCGAAGGTGACGTGGGGGTAGGGAAACGCATCCAGCAGGTTGAGCCGCTGGCCCCTGAAGTAGGTGTAGGCGCCCGGCCAGGGATAGAAAGCGCGGATCTTGGCGTCGATGTCGAGGAGTGGGGAGCGCCAATCGACGAGGCCGTCCTCCTTGCGCAGCATGGAGCAGTAGCTCGGCTCCCCTACCTGGGGCCTGGCCTCCTCCCTGCCCTCCTCGATCTCCTCGAGGGCCTGGGAGAGCAGGTCGGCGCCCATGATCGCGGCGACTTCGGACAGGTCCTCGGCGGACTCGGTGCCCGTCAGGCGTATGGGCAGCTGCGCGAGTATGTCCCCGCAGTCCATCTCGAGGGCGAGGCGCTGCACGGTGATGGCCGTCTCGGGGTCCCGGGCGAGGATGGCCGAGGGTATGGGCGCGGGTCCCCGATGGCGCGGGAGGAGGCTGGGGTGGACGTTGACCCCGCCCTTGGGGAACAGCGCGAGGAATTTCGGGCCGAAGATGCGGCCGTAGGCGTAGCTCACCAATATGTCCGGCCCGAGCGCGGCCACCGCCTCGCGCGCCTCGGCCCCGAGCCGCGTCGGGGACAGGATGGGAACCCTGTCCCCGAGGACGGCGGCCGCCGCCTGGGCCACGGGCGTGCTCTCGAGGGCGAGGCCCCTGCCCCTCGCGCTCTCCGGGTTCGTGAGGATGCCGACTATCTCGTGCTCGAAGGAGAGTCGTACGAGCGAGGGCACGGCGATATCAGGCGATCCCGCGAATAGCACCCGCACCGATTACCCCCGGATGGAATCAAGTCTTGATGAGCTTCTGGTACTGGGAGATCGCCCGGTCGCGCTTGCCCGCCTTGAGGCGGTCGATGAAGAGCACTCCCTCGAGATGATCGTACTCGTGGAGTATCACCCGCGCCAAGAGCCCGTCGGTCTCCACGGTGAAGGGCCTTCCCTTCTCGTTCCAGGCCTGCACGCGGACTGATTCGGGGCGGATCACGTCCAGGTAGAGGCGGGGCAGGGAGAGGCAGCCTTCCTCGATCGAGATGAGCTCCTGCGAGGTGAGGACTATCTCGGGATTTATGAAGACGCGGGGCTTGTCGCCCTCGACGTTGGTCACGAAAATCCTAAGGGGCGAAGCGACCTGGGGACCGGCGAGGCCAATGCCCTTGCCCGCCATGGCCTCGAACATTTCCGCCGCCATAGTCCGGATCGCGTCGTTGATCTCCACGACGCTCTCGGCTTTTTTGCCGAGTATCTCGTTTCCATACGTGACTATATCGAGCATAGCGTCTCTCCTATATATTCAATGTACCTAGGCTCGAACCCGAGGGTCAATGGAGGCCCGCCGGCTACAGCCCGCCCAGGTCCACCCTGTCGCCGACTCGGACGCCCGCTCGCTCGAACCAGCGCTTGGGCATCTCGAGGGCGTAGCGGACCGAGCGGTCGGCCCGGATCGGCTGCAGGGATTGCGGCTCGAGCTCGACGATCTGCCGGATCGTCCCGTCCGAGGCGATGTAGGCGAGCGAGAGGGGGATGAGGGTATTCTTCATCCAGAAGGAGAGCATCTCGTCCTTGTCGAAGACGAAGAGCATGCCCTTCCCGTCCTCGAGGCTCGTCCTGAACATGAGCCCGCGCTCTCGCTCGACCTCGGTGCGCGCTATCTCGGCGAGGACCTCCGCCGAGCCGACCTTGATGAGGGCGGTCTTCAGGATAGGGTTCGGGCTGTCGGTCACGGCCTTCTTGCCCGCGCAGGACTGCAGGCTCGGGAGGAGGGCTGCGACGAGGAAGAGAGAGAATAGCGCTGCTTTCATGGTAATCATCCTTCCGCGGCGATAGGCTACGCTAAACGAAAAGGCCGCCCGGGTAAACCCGTGCGGCCTTCGTCATTCAAGTACCGAACGCTGTATTAGTAGCCGCCCTTTGAATCGCGGGGCTTACGAGCCTTCTTGAGGAGCTTGCGCACAAGGGCTTTCTGCTTGCGGTTCTTGATCGTGGAAGGTTTCTCGAAATACTCGCGCTTCTTCCACTCGCGGATGATACCCTCTTTCTCGACCATGCGCTTGAAGCGCTTTATGGCCTTTTCCAGGGGTTCATTGTCGTCCACGATGATCTGCTTAATAAAAATCACCTCCCTTCGATCAGGCCATGCATTATAGCCGTTACTGCGTCTTTGTCTAGTAGCGCCGCCTTGAGCCAGTACTCGGGGTCGACGGCGTCTCCCTTCGCGCGCAGCTCCCAGTGCAGGTGGGGCCCGGTGGACATGCCCGTGGAGCCGGAGAGGGCGATCCGCGCGCCCCGCTCGACGAGGGCGCCCTCCGCAACCTCTATCGCCGAGAGGTGGAAGTACAGGGAATAGAGGCCCGGCAGGTGCTCGACGACGAGGGTCTTGCCGGTCACCTCGCGGTCGGCGGCCAGTACCACCCTGCCCGTCGCGCAGGCCCTGACCGGCGTGCCGGCGACGACCGCCCAATCGATGCCGGCATGGACGCTCCTGTCCGAGCTTCCGTCCGGATAGCGGTAGCGCCGCACGTCGCCGAAGCCGGCGCTCTTCCATCCGCCCTCGACCGGGAACAGGAAGGGAGAGCCCCCCGCGTAGACGGCCGAGTCGTCGACTCGCTTGAGCAGGGCGAATAGGACGCGCGCCTCCTCGTCCTTGCGCTTGCTCGGCTGGGTCCGGATCGCGGCGTTGGCCTGGTCCAGGGCTATGGTCTCGAGCGCGAAGGCCCTCGCCTCGACGGCTATCGGCGCGAAGGCCGCGCTCTGGCGAGCGCCCTCGAGAGCGCCCGCGCGCGAGCCGACGACGAGCCGATAGGCGCCGGGCGGGAGGTCGGGGGGGAGGGCCATGAGGACGCCGAGGAGCCTCCGCGTCGACCGGGTGCCCGCCTCGGCCGGCGGCTCCGGGGCCAGGGGCCGCGATGCGAGGGGCGCGCTCGCTCCCTCGATCGCCGCGGCGGCGTCGAAGCAGCGGGCGATCGACACTGTCTTGCCCGCGGCGTTCTCGAGCCTCGCCTCGCAGACGCCCTGCGCGCCCTCGCCATCGGTAATGATCCAGGCGAGGAGGGGATCGCCCTGGCGGAGGCTCGCCGGCGCGACGACGGAGTCGGCGAGCGCCGGGAGGACTGCGACGAGGAGGGCTGCGGCTAAGGACGTTGCGCGGCGGGCATGCATGGGTCCTGAAGGATATCGCACTTCCTCAGTGTAGTGAAATGGTTTATACTCGCTCGCATGCTCTTTACGACGGGAAATCTCATAACGCTCGGGATCGTACTGGTCGTCCTCCTAGTTTACCGCCAGCTCGACCGGGACAACCGCTCGCTCGAGAAGGTGAAGAAATTCGCCGACAGGCAGCGGGACGAGATTTCCGCCTACGTGGACAAGCGGGCGGACGACCTGCGCCGCTTCGGCATAGAGCTCGACGTCCGTCAAAAGGCCGCCAAGGTCGCGCTCGACAGGATCCAGGCGGTCCAGGACGGCCTGGCCGAGCGCGCGGAGGCGATAGGCGGCATCGAGAAGCGATTGGGCGAGTACGACGCCGCCCTGGCCCGCCTCAAGGACATGACCTCCCGCGTCGACGAGAATCTCGTGCGCATCCACGAGGAGTCTGACTTCGTCGATTCGGTCGCCAAGCGCGTCGACGCCGCCCAGAAGGACATGCAGCTCATCCAGCGGGAGCTCCCCGAGCTCCGCGCGGCCTTCGCCAAGGACTCAGGCCTGGCCCTCCAGGCCTTCAAGGGAGAGCTCCTCGCGGACACGGCCAAGCGCGTCGCCGCGCTCGGGCAATCCGTGGAGCAGTCGAGGGCCGAGGCAGAGTCGGCCGCCGCCCGCGTCGAGTCGGGAAAGGCCGCCCTGGAGAGGGAGCTGGCCAAGGGACTCGAGAAGGCCCGCATAGAGGCGGAGAAGCTCGAGGACGTCGCCTTCGCCAAGCTCAAGGAGGGGACGGAGGCCAAGGCCGCCCGCCTCAAGGATCTCATCGAGGATAAATTCTCCCAGCTGGGCGCCCTCGCCAAGGACAAGGCCACCGAGACCCAGTCCCTCGTAAAGGGCTTCAAGGCGGAGTGGAAGGCCGAGGCCGAGGAGCTCCTCTCCCGCCTCGGCTCGGACATAGAGGCCGCCGAGACCAGGGTCGCCGCCTCCGCGGCCTCCGTCGCCATGACCGAGAAGTCGGTGGCGGAGCTTTCAGACCGCAACGCGTCCGAGCTCGCCGCCATAGCCGCCCGCACGCAGGCCGACCGCGAGTCGATACTGGCCAAGGTCAAGAACGACCGCGACATTGTCGAGGCGAGGCTCGCCGCCGACGGGGCCGCCCTCCAGGCCAAGGTCTTCGAGGAATTCGCCCGCCGCATCGCCGAGTACTCCTCCGAGGCCGAGGGCCGCTTCGAGCGCCTCGAGGCCGCCGGCGCGGACATCGGCGGCCTGGACCTGGCGCTCAGGGCCTCGATGGAGCAGGCCGAGCGGCGCGTCCAGAACGACTTCGAGGCCTTCGGGAAGGAGCTCGAGGACAGGCGCAGGCGCTTCGAGGAGGGCTTCGCGGCCGAGGCCGCCTCCCTCCGCGTCGGCATGAAGGGCCTCGAGGAGGAGCTGGAGGGCCTCAAGGCCCGCGCCTACGAGAACGTCTCGGAGAAGCTCAAGGTCTTCGAGGACGAGTTCTTCGTCGACCTCAGGGCTCGGAGCGAGAGCGTCGAGGCGCGGCTCGACGCGTGGCGCGCCGACCTCGACCGGACCCTCTCCGACCTCGCGGCGAGCGCCGCCTCCGAGCGCGCGGCCGCCGAGAAGGCCCAGACCGAGGAGACCCGCGCGCGGCTCGCCGACTCCCAGGCGCGGCTCCAGGAGCAGCTCGACAAGCTGCGCGAGAGGGCCGAGGCCATCCAGGACGGCATCGTCGCACAGAGCGGGATGGCGGCGGAGTCCCTCGCCGCGCTCAAGGATTCCGTGCTCAAGGACGCCTCCGACGCCCGCACGACCGCCCAGGCCTACGTCGAGGGCGAGATCTCCCGCTTCTCGCTGGAGTCCTCCGGCAGGCTCAAGGCCGCCGAGCGCGACCTTGGCGCTCGGGTCGAGGCCCTCGCCGCGTCGGTCGCCGCCGAGGAGGAGCGCGTGCGCCTGGCGCGCGAGTCGGTCGCCGAGGCGGCGGAGTCCTTCCGCGCCCGCTTCTCCGAGTCGGTGGCCAAGGTCGAGGCGGGTAGCCGCGCCCAGCTGGACGCCTTCGCCGCGGCCACCACGGCCCTCGTCGAGCGAGCGCGCGCGGAATACGAGTCCCAGCGCGACTCCTACTCGGCCTCCTCGCAGGCCGAGAGGGACCGCATCTCGCGCGAGCTGGACGGCCTCGCCGACCGCACCGCCGAGCTCCGCGCCGACCTCTCGTCGCGCATCGCCCAGGCCCTCGAGGGCTTCACCCGGAGCCACGAGGCCCTCGCCGCCGAGTTCGAGAAGAGGCGCCGCGAGGCCCAGGCCGACGACGAGCTCCGGCTGCGCGAGTACAAGGACGCGGTGCAGGACCTCGGCCTCAAGCTGGACTCGCAGCGGGCCCAAGCCTTCGGCAAGGTCGAGGCCGAGGCGGCCCGCGTCGCCGCGGCGGTCGCGGAGATCGACAAGCAGCAGAAGGCCTTCGTGGCCCAAACCAAGCTCTTCGAGCGCGCCGACGAGCTCAAGGAGACCCTCGGCTCGGGCATAGAGGCGATGAAGGCCGACCTAGCGCGCCTCGACGGGCGCCGGGCCGAGGTGGCCGACCTCGAGGGGCAGCTCGGCCGCGTCAAGCGCCTCGAGGACGAGGTCAACCAGAAGGTCACCCGCTTCCTCGCCGAGAAGAAGCGCATCGACGCCCTCGAGGCGGACTTCACGAGGCTGGCGACCGTCTCCGAATCGGTGGACCGCCGGCTCGAGGAGGTGACCAGCCAATCGGACGCCCTCACCGAGGCGCAGGCCACGATACGCAAGCTCCTCGAGCTGTCCAAGGAGGCCGAGGCCAAGTACGAGAGGCTCGACAAGAAGGCGGGCGTGCTCGACGCCACCGCCGACGCCGTGGACAAGAACTTCCAGTCCGTGCAGGCGGTGGAGAAGGCGGTCGCGGCCGTCGGCGCCGAGCTGCGCAAGATCCCCGAGCGCGTGGCGGAGCTGAAGCGCGGCGTGGACGAGCTCGCGGCGGGCAGGGAGAAGGTCGACGAGGCGGTGGGCAAGCTCGCCGGCCTCGACGGAGTCATAGCCGACGCCGAGAAGCGCGTCGCCGAGGTCCAGAAGGCCCGCGAATGGCTGGCCCGCGCGGAGACCCGCCTCGAGGAGATCGACCGCAAGGCGCAGGAGCAGCTCAAGCTCCTGTCGTCCATACTCAAGGACGATGAAGGCGCCTCGCGCAGCTCGCGCGAGCGCGGGGCCCCTCCCTCCTCGGCCCAGGAGACCGTGCGCAAACTCGCCCGCCAGGGCTGGAGCGTCGACGAGATCGCGCGCGCGGTCAAGGTCAGCCGCGGCGAGGTCGAGCTCATACTCGAGCTCGGCGCGAAGGGCTAGCGCCGGAGGCTGGGCCTCCGCGCCATCAAGGGCGAGGGCTCGATCGAGGACCGGATAGAGTAGCGCGATGGGCGACACCCAAAAGACATACACGATCGGCCGCCTCGCGGCGCTCTGCGGCCTCTCGCGCTCGACGCTCCTGTACTACGATTCCATAGGCCTGCTCCGGCCCTCCGGCCGGACCGGCTCGGGCTACAGGCTCTACTCCGAGGCCGACAAGTCCCGCCTCGAGCGCGCCCTCGCCTTCCGGGCGCTGGGCCTCGCCCTGGAAAGGATCGCCGCCCTCCTCGATCTCCCCGACGAGAGTCCGTCCGCCGCCCTGCTTCGCCGCGTCTTCGAGATCAACGGCCAGATCGCCGAACTCAGGGCCCAGCAGCGCGGCATCCTCGACCTCTTGGAGGAGGACGGTTCGCTGAAGGCGGGTTCCGCGGGGCTCCTCTCGATGAAGGCTCTCGGCGCGGAGGCCGGCGTCCACGAAGGCAATTACAGGGAGGTGCACGCCGCCTTCGAATCCGCCTCTCCCGAGGAGCACCGTCGACTCCTGGCCTTGCTCGGCTTCGGTCCCTCCGAGATCGAGGATTTGCTTGACTCGACTACGGCTTCATAGTTTAGCTTGATCTGTATGGAAAGAAAACCGAGATGGATCAAGGCGGAGCGCATCGACAGGGAAGCGGTCTTCGAGATCAAGGCGGGGCCGGAGAGGATCTTCTCCCTGCTCTGCCCGGTCAGGGAGTACGAATGGATCCCCGACTGGAGCTGCGAGATGGTCTATTCGAAATCCGGGACGGCGGAGAGGGACGCCGTATTCATGACCAGGATGATGCCGGGGAGGAAGGCCCTGTGGTACTGCGTGACCTACGAGCCGCCGCGGCTGATCGAGTACGTCTTCGCGATCGGCCTGGGCGGGATCGTGCGGATGTCCATCCGGCTCGACGCTGCCGCTGCGGGATCGACCCGGGTGACCTGGGCCATGCGCTTCACGATGACGAGGCTGATGGCCCGGCTCGCGTCGAAGGTCACCTCGCCGGCCGGCTATGACGCCATGATGGAGGCGAGGAGGAGGCAGCTCGAGGCACACTTCGCGACCTAGCCGAAGGCCTAACGCTGCACTAGATCTTCGATTAGCGAAGCGTTAGTCCGGCAGGAGCGACAGGATCCTCTCGGGCAGCGCGTCCATCAGGTCGCCGATCGGCCGCCGCTCCTGCATCCGGCTCACCACCTCCGCGAAGAGGGGGGCCGCGGAGACGATCTTGAAGCGAGCTGGATCGAGGGCCCGCCCGCTCGGCACCGAGTCCGTCGATATCAGGAACTCGATGTCGCTGCCCTCGATGGCGGCGATGCCCGCCTCGCTCAGGGGCAGGTGCGACAGGGCCGCGAATATCCTCCTGGCCCCGCGCTTCCTGAGTTGCCCGGCCAGGGCGACGAGGGTGCCGCCAGAGAGGCTGAAATCGTCGACTATCATCGCGTTCCTGCCCGCCACGTCCCCGATGATCTCGTGGATCTCCGCCTTCTCGTCGTTGCAGCCGCGCGTCTTGTCCGCGATGGCGACGGGGAGGCAGAGGCAGGCGGCGAACTTGCGGGCGTTCTTGACGAAGCCCGCGTCCGGCGCGACGACCACGAGGTCCTCCAGGCCGAGGGCCTCGATGCAGGAGACGAGCATGGGCCGCGCGTAGAGATGGTCCACGGGCTTCTTGAAGAAGCCCTGGATCTGCGGGGCGTGGAGGTCCATGGTGACGATCCGGTCGGCGCCCGCCAGCTCGATGCTCTCGGCCACGACCCGCGCTCTGATGGAGACGCGGGGCTCGTCCTTCTTGTCGCCCTTGCCGTAGCTGAAGTAGGGGATGACCGCCGTGACGTACTTGGCCCCCGCGCGCTTGAAGGCGTCCATCCAGAACAGGAGCTCGACGAAGTCGTCGTTGGCGCCGGTATCGGCGCCGGCGCCGGCGCCAATGGGCTGGACGAGGTAGACCTCCTCGTCGCGCACGTGCTCGCCGATCTTCACGTAGGTGTTGCCCTCGGAGAAGCGGATCGTCTCGGCAGGGCGCAGATCGATGCCGAGGTAGGAGCACATGCCCTGGGCGAAGTCCCTGCCGGAGCTGCCGGCGTAGATCCTGACGTCGGCCATCCGGCGCGCTACTTCGACAGGGCGGCCGCCAGCCCCACTTCGATCATCGAGAGGAAAGTCTTCTCGCGCTCGGCGGAAGTAGTCTCCTCGTGCGTGACGAGGTGGTCGCTCACGGTGAGGACGGCGAGGGCCTCGACGCCGTACTTGGCCGCCAGCGTGTATAGCTCGGCCGCCTCCATCTCGACGCCTATGACGCCGAAGCGCGCCCAGAGCTTCCACTGGTCGGGATCCTCGGTATAGAAGGAGTCGCTGGAGATAATCTTGCCGACGTGGACCGGCATCTTCCTCTCCACGGCCGCGCGATAGGCGGCGTCGAGGAGGCGGAAGCTGGGCGCGCTCGCGTAGTCCATGCCGTTGAAGCGCACCTTGTTGACGGCGGAATCGGTGGAGGCCGAGATGCCGAGGATCATATCGCGGACCTTAACCTCCTTGGTCAGGCCCCCGCAGGTGCCCACGCGCACGAGCTTCTTCACCCCGTAGTCCCTGATGAGCTCGTTGGCGTAGATCGAGAGGCTCGGCATGCCCATGCCGGTCCCCATGACCGAAACGCGCTCGCCCTTGTAGGTCCCGGTGTAGCCGAACATGTTGCGGACCTCGTTGAATCGCTCGGGCGCCTCGAGGAAGGTCTCGGCGATGAACTTGGCGCGAAGCGGATCGCCCGGCAGTAGGATGCTCTCCGCGATCTGGCCCTTGGCCGCGGCGATGTGGATGCTCATGGTTCCTCCTGTGGAATTGCCTATCGCCTCATGCTAGCACATTAAGGCCCTGGCGGGGAGCCGCGTCCGAGCGGGCTTGGGCTATCTCGGCGAGGGCGGCCGCCTCGATCTGGGCGGTGGCCGCGGCGACCGACAGGTCGGCGGCGGAGGGGTCGCTGGGAGCGAGGGCGGCGGCCCGGATGGTACGCATCTTCTGGACGGTGGCCTGGGGATCGCCGGGCACCGGCGAGGTGTCGATGCCGACTTCGCCGCCGACCGCGTACTGGCCCCCGTCGGGGCCCGACTGGTAGGAGTAGGTCGCCCCGCCCGTCACGTAGCGCCCGCCCGCGGCCATGTGGGCGGCCTCGTGGGCGCGGACCTCGGCGTCCCGGGACCTGAGCTGGGAGATGACGCTCAGGACCTCGGCCGAGCGGTCTCCCTTCCTATCGGCCTGCTTCCGCTCGAGGGCGGATTTTTCCCCGCGCAGGGAATCGAGGCGGTCGGAGACGATGGATTCGGGGCGGCGCGGGTCCTGGGCGAGCATGCGGGAGCTCTCGTCGCGGGCGGGGTCTTTCTTCTCCTCGGCGTCATCGCGGCCCCGGAGGGCGGGAACCGACTCGACCCGCCGGACTGCCGGCGCGCTACCCGCGGCGCCGGCCGAGCCGACGAGAGGCGCGCGGAAGAGCCGGACGAGATCCCCGGCCGAAATCGACGAAACCGCCGAGATAGCCATCGCTATAGTATATTGCCTTTCTCCGGCACACGCAAACCCGCGCTCGCTAGGCTCCCCCGATTCGCCCGTGCTATAGTGCGCTCCCGGAGCGTTCATTGGTACCCTATACCATCCTTTACGAAGACGCGGACATCCTCATCGCGAACAAGCTCTCCCCCCTGCCCGTCCAGAGCGACAAGAGCGGCGACAAGTCCCTGCAGGAGCTCCTGCGCGAGGAGCTCTGCGCGAGAGCGGGAGCCAGCGACGCCGACGTCTCAGGCGATAGGGCCGCGGGAGCCTGCCTCGAGGCCGCGCACCGCATCGACCGCAGGGCCTCCGGGGCGGTCCTCTTCGCGAAGACCCACATCGCCCTCTCCACCCTTGAGGCCGCGTTTCGCGACAAGCGCATCGAGAAGGAATACCTGGCCTGCGTCGAGCGCGAGCCCGAGCCGACGGAGGGCAGGCTCGAGCACAAGCTCGCCTGGGACAAGAGGCGCAACGTCGTGCGCGCCTTGAGGCCGGACTCGGTATCCGGCAAGAGCGCCCTGCTCGAATACCGGGTCTCGGGACGCTCGGACAACTATTTTTTCGTCTCGGTCAACCTGATCACCGGGAGGCACCATCAGGTGCGGGCCCAGCTCGCGGCCATAGGCAGCCCCATACGCGGAGACCTCAAGTACGGTGCGAGGCGCAGTTCGCCCTCGGGCTTAATCATGCTGCACGCCCGCCGGATGGCCCTCGCCCAGCCGCGGACCGACGCGCGCGTCGAAGTCTTCGCTCCCTTCCCGGAGGCTGAGCCGCTATGGGCAGCCGCCGATGACCGGGGCTAACTAATTAATAACGGGGTAAAATAATACTATTTCTTGCGCGCATGAACTTACGCACTTATAGTATTCCCAGAGGTTCAACATGAAAAGATTAGCCGCCTGCCTATTAGTAGCGATCGGTCTCGCATCCGCCCTCGGCGCTCAGTCGGGCCCGGCCGCGACCAAAGCCAAGGCACTGGTGGAGAGCGGCATCGCCTTCTTCCAGAAAAACGGCCAAGAGGCGGCCCTCGCCGCCTTCGACGACGTCAAGGGGAAATTCCGCGACGGAGAGTATTACCTATTCGTATTCGACGTCTCCAAGCCCGATTCCGCCGTATGCGTGGCGCGGGGCGACGGCAACAAGGCCCTCATAGGCAAGGACATGTGGGCGACCAAGGATCCCGACGGCTTCCTCTATATCCAGGCCTTCGAGCAGACGATCGCCACGAGCGGCTTCGGCTGGGTCGACTATAAGCGGACCAATCCGGAGACCAAGAAGATCGAGGCGAAGAGCTCCTATATCAAGCTCGTCCCCGGCACCAAGCTCTTCGTCGGCTGCGGCTTCTACAAAGACTAGGGTCCGCTCCCATGCGGTTCTCGTTCGGCTCGGCAAGCGTCCGGGCAAAGCTCGTCGCGCTTTCGGGCCTGACCATCCTTTCCCTGATCGCGGCCGGAGCCATCTTCCTCCTTTTCGGGATAGGCCAGCAGCGCAAGCTCGATCAGGTGGTCAACGCGGACCTTCCCCGCATGCAGTCGGTCTACGAGCTCTCGCGCTCCCTCCTCGTCGCCCAAGCCAGCCTTTCGCAGCTGATAAACCGGAGCAACGCCGGGGGCTTCAAGGAGGAGCAGCTGCGCGCCCTCTCCGACCTGGTCGAGGGCAAGATCAAGGATTTGGAGGCGCGGGTCCCCGTCCTGATCAAGTCCGGCATCATCGACGAGGGAACCAGCAAGGATATTGCGGATTTCGCCGAGAGCGTGAAGGGAAGCGTCGAGAACCTCGCCTTCGATCCTGCCTTCGCCACGATGAACGCCGATGCCGCCTGGGAGAAATACTCGAGCGTCAACGCGGTCCTCGAGAAGCTGATCGAGCGGCAGGGCGCCGAGGCCTCCGCGCTGCGGATCAAGGCCAAGGCCGATGCCCTGACGGGCCAGGGCATCCAGGCTTCCGTCCTGATCGCGACCGCTCTCGCGAATATCCTGCTATCGGTCATACTGTCGAGGCTCATCCTGAGGCCGCTCGGCATCGCCGGCGGGGCCTTGCAGGCCATGGCCGGGGGCGACTTCTCGCAGGAGGTCGCCGCCCTCGACCGAGGCGACGAGTTCGGGAAGCTCGTCTCCGATGTCGGGAGCCTCAGGGAGAGAGTCGCCTCGATGGTCGCGGGGATACGCGGCGAGGCGGACAGCCTGTTGGAGATAGGCGCCGACCTTTCCGCGAACATGACCCAGACCGCCGAGGCGATTCGGCATATATCGGCGAATATCTCCAGCATTAAGGATCAATCGCTCGGTCAAGCCGCAGGCGTCGAGGAGACGCAAGCCACGGTCGACGAGATCGTCTCGGTCATCCATAAGCTGAACGCCTGCGTCGAGGACCAGTCCTCCTGCGTCGACGAGTCCTCCTCGTCCATAGAGGAGATGGTGGCGAACATCAAGTCGGTCACCCAGATCCTCTCCAGGAACGCCGCCTCGGTCCAGGAGCTGGTTACCTCTTCCGAGCGCGGCAGGGAAGGCATGGCGGAGGTCAGCGCACTAGTCCAGGAGATCGCCAAGGAATCCGATGGGCTCATGGACGCGGGCGCCATGATCCAGCAGGTGGCCAGCCAGACGAACCTGCTCGCGATGAACGCCGCGATCGAGGCGGCCCACGCCGGCGAGTCGGGAAAGGGCTTCTCCGTCGTGGCGGACGAGATCCGGAAGCTCGCCGAGGATTCCGACCAGCAGGGCAGGGCCATTACGCTCGTGCTCCAGAAGCTCAAATCCTCGATAGACCGGGTCGCCGCCTCCTCCGGACTGGCCCAAACCCAATTCGAGAGCGTGTACGGCTCCGCGAAGACGGTCACCGACCAGGAATCCGTCATCCTCGACGCCATGACCGAGCAGAGCGCCGGCAGCGGCGAGATACTCCTCGCCATCGAGGAGATCAACAAGGTCACCAACCAGGTCAAGGAAGGCTCGGCGCATATGCTCGGGGGAAGCCGCGACATCCTCGAGGAGATGAAGCGGCTGACGGCGGCGGCCCAGGAGATCACGGATCGGATGAACGAGATGGCCGCGGGCGCCAAGCAGATCGACACGGCCGTCGGGCACGTCGAGGAGATCAGCAGGAGGAACAAGGAAGGGATCGACCTGCTGAAAAAGGAGCTGAGCGGCTTCACGCTGTCCGGCTAGCCGGCCCGATTCCCCGCCTAAGGCCCCGCCGAGGGCGCCTGGAAATTCATTCGCCTCCACTGCAGGTACGCCGGCCCCGCTCCCGTCGGCTCGACGAGGAGCTCGAAGACCCCGCAGTTGGCGGTCGAGACGAGGGGCATCCAGGAGCGGCCGCCGAAGGTCGCTCGGACCAGCCATTGGATGAAGCCGCCGTGGCTGACGCAGGCTATGGCCCGGCCGCCCGAGAGGGCGCTCTCCCTCAGGGCCGACCAGGCGCGCATCGCGCGCTCGTAAAGGGCTGCGGCCTTTTCCGCGCCGGGCACGGCCTCCCAGCTCGCGCCCTCGAAGGCTGCGAAGGCCTCGGCGTGAAGCGCCCGCGACTCCTCGAAGCCCAGACCCGTGAAAAGGCCCGTATCGATCTCCGCCAGGCTATCCTCGAGCCGACACTCGACGGCGCAGCGCTTGGCGATTATTCGGCCCGTCTCCGCCGCCCTGGCGAGGGGAGAGCTGAGCACGGCGTCCACCCCGGCCTCGGCCAGCCAGGCGCCCGCGTCCCGCGCCTGGGCCCGCCCGGCGTCGTCCAGCGGCAGGTCGAGGCGCCCCTGGAAGATTCGCCTGGCGTTGCCCTCGCTCTGGCCATGGCGGACGATGTAGAAGCGCGTCGCTTCGGCGAGGGGCGAGAAAAAGGCCGAGTCGGCGACGGTTTCCATCGCTACTCCCCCATCACCCGCCTCCTGGCGATGGGCGCCGTCATGAAGCGCAGTGCGATCTTGGCGCCGGTGAGCCAGGAGATGAGGGCGCCGCTCTTCCTTGCCGCGAGCATACGCGGGGCGAGGTAGGCGGCCACCGTCTCGGGGCGGTCGGCGAGGATGTTGAAGACGCCGACCGTCCTCTTCCTGCGCTCGGGATCCTGCCTGTCCAGGGACTGCATCACGAAATCGGTGACCATGATGCCCGGGCTGACGGCGCCGATCTTCAGCCTCGAGGACGAGGACTTCGCCTCGACCGCGAGGGCGCGCCAGAGGTAGGCGACCCCCCGCTTCGCCGCGCCGTAGGCGGAGAGGCCGGGCATGATCCGGCCGTCGGAGCCGTGCCCCTCGACGAACCAGACCCAGCCGCCGGAATCGCGCATCGCGTCGAAGGCCGCCTTGGCGCCGAGCATGGGGCCGAGGAGGTCGGTGCGAAGCACCGCCTCGGCCTTCTCGCTCTCGAGCTCCCAGATCATCCCCTCGCCCTGGGGTATGCCCGCGTTGTTGACCCAGACGTCTATGCCGCCCATCGCGGCCCTCGCCTCGAACGCGAGCCGCGAGTTGTCCTCCCAGGAGCCGGCGTCGCCGGCGCCGGAGAAGACGGCGCCTCCCGTCTCGGCGGCGAGGGCGGCGGCCGCGGCCCGCGCCGTCCCGGGAACGCGGCCGGTGACGAATACCCGGCAGCCCGCCCTCGAGAATTCCCGCGCCAGGCAGAGACCCAAGCCCTTGGTGCCGCCGGTGATGAAGACTCTCCTGGTTTCGCCCATGCTACGCTCCTTTATGCGGGAGCTCCACGGTGAAGGCGCTCCCGAGGCCGAGCCCGCGCGACTCGGCCCTGATGGTCCCCCCGTGGAGCTCGACTATCTTCTTGGCTATGGCCAGCCCGAGGCCGTTGCCCGGATCGGGATCGGCCCTCGTCCGCGAGCGGTCGGCCTTGAAAAAGCGGTCGAAGACGAGGCCGAGGTCCTCCGCCGAGATGCCCGCGCCCTCATCGGAGAAGCGGACGACGGCCGACCCCGCCTCGAGGCGCAGGGAGATCGAGACTCGGCCTCCCCTCGGGCTGAATTTGACCGCATTGTGGAAGAGGTTTGTCCAGACCTGGCCCAGCATACCCTCGTCGAGGCTCGCGTCCAGCCTTTCCAGGTCGAGGTCGAGCTCGAGCTCCTTCGCCGACCATTGGGGCTCGGCGACGATGACGATCCGGCGGATCTGCTCGTCGAGGGCGAAGCTCTCGAGGTCGGGCTCGAGCTCGCGGGACTCGAGGGCGGTGAGCCGGAGCAGGCCCTCGGAGAGCCTCGAGAGACGTCCCGCCTCCTCTTCGATTATCGCGAGGTAGCGCAGCCTCGTCTCCTCGCCGAGGCCCTCCTCGCGTAGCGCCTTGGCGAAGCCGGAGATGGAGGTCAAGGGCGACTGGATCTCGTGCGAGACGGTGGAGATGAACTCCTGTCGCATGTCCTCCATGCGCTTGAGCGACTCGGCCAGGAGGTTGATCTCGCCCGCGAAGCCCGAGAAGGGATGGTCGCGCTTCTCGTCCGCGATGCTCAGCTTGACGTCGAAGTCCCCCGCGGCGATGCGCCTCAAGGCGTCGCGCATCGCGACGAAGGCATCGGGGAACCGCCTCCTCATGGGGATGCTGAGGATATTCACGGCGATGCCGAAGGCGACGAGGGTCGACAGGAAGGCGAAGAGGCCCCCACCCCATCCGGAGTCGTCGAGGCCCAGGCGCGGCCCGAGCGAATGGGCGAGGGCGCGGAAGAGCGTCCAGGCCGCGACCAGGAACGCGAGGACCGCGACCAGGCCCAGGGCGGATTTCCAGCGGCTAGGCCTATCCGCGCGGCTCATTTGATCCCCCGGCGAGCGCATCGAGGCGATAGCCCAGGCCGCGTATCGTGGTTATGCGCAAGCCGGAGCCGGCCCCGCCGAAGCGATCGCGGATCCTGTTCACGTGCACGTCGAGGGTGCGCTCGTTCCCGTCGAAGTCCTCCCCCCAGACATCGCGGATGAGCTCGTCGCGGGAAAAGGTCCGCCCCGGACAGGAGGCCAGCTTGAAAAGGAGGTCGAATTCCTTGCGGGGGAGCGTGACCGCCCCGCCCTCGTACACCGCCTCGAAGCGGGCGCGGTCGAGGAGGAGGTCGCCGACCTGCACCGACTGCGAGGCGTCGGCGCGGTAGCGGCGGAGCAGGGACTTCACCCGCGCGACCAGTTCGGGAGGGTCGAAGGGCTTCACGACGTAGTCGTCCGCGCCGAGCTCGAAGCCCCGCACCTTTTGCGCACTCTCGCCCTTGGCGGTGAGCATGAGGACGGGGACCTCCCGGGAGCGCTTGATCTCGGCGCAGATAGTCCAGCCGTCCAGGCCAGGCATCATCACGTCGAGGACGACGAGGTCCACTTTGGCGGACTTGAGCAGCGCGAGGGCCGCCGTTCCCCCCTCGGCCTCCGCGACCTCGAGCCCCTCGGCCTCGAGGAAATGCCGCAGGAGCTCGCGGATATGGGGATCGTCGTCCACTACCAGTACCCTACTCACCTCGTCACCGCCTTCAGTGGATTATACCATCGAAGAGAGGAGTTTTCCGCCAAGGGACGCTAAGGCTAGCTTTACGAACGCGAAGCGAGAGGCCTTCTAGCTTAGCGCACCTTAGCGTCCCTTAGCGGTTCTCTTCTCTCCCCGCATGGCTCAAGCGACCGGCTCGGCCGCGGGCATCCGAAGCTGGTGCTCGGCGAAGGAACGGTACAGCTCGTGGTTCTCGAGAAGCTCCTCGTGGCTGCCCTCGCCCGTGAGCTCTCCTCCCTCGATGAAGAGTATCCGGTCCGCGTCGAGGACGGTCGAGAGCCGGTGCGCGATCACGAGGGTCGTGCGGCCGCGCATCAGGTTCTCGAGGGCCTTCTGTACCCATACCTCCGAGGAGGAGTCGAGGCTCGAGGTCGCCTCGTCGAGCATAAGTATGGCGGGATTCCGCAACAGGGCGCGGGCGATGGCGAGGCGCTGCCTCTGGCCCCCGGAGAGCTTGACGCCGCGATCGCCCACCTCCGTGTCGTAGCCCCTGGGCAGAGCCTCGATGAACTCGTCGGCGTAGGCCGCTCGCGCCGCTTCCCGGATCCTCGAGTCGTCCTCGGCGAGCGCGGCATCCACGCCGTAGCAGAGATTGTCGCGGACGGTGCCGGCCATCAGCGGGCTGTCCTGGGAGACGTAGCCAATGGCACCGCGCCACGAGAGGAGGGAGTAGTCGCCGATGGGCCGCTCGCCCAGGAGGATGGCGCCCGAATCGGGCTCGTAGAAGCGCTCGAGGAGGGAGAAGACGGTGGTCTTGCCCCCGCCCGAGGGTCCCACGATGGCCGTGACGCTGCCCGGCTCGAGGTCGAAGCTCAAGCCGCGCAGGACCTCCTTCCCCGGCTCGTAGGAGAAGCTCAGATCCCGGAAGCGGATGGCCTCGTCGACGCGCCCGAGGGTCAACCCGACGGCGGTCCTCTCCTCCGGCGCGGCGAGGAGGCGGATGATGCTCTCGGTGGCGCCCCGGGCCTTCTGCAGCTGGGTCAGGGCCTGGGATATCATCGCGACCGGCATGATGACCTGGAAGATATAGAGGATGAAGGCGACGAGGTCGCCCGCGGTGAGTACCCCCGCGGCGACCTGGGCTCCGCCGTAGCCGACGACGAGGACGAGGAGGGACATCATCACGAGGGACATGACGGGGCTGATCAGCGCCATGGCCGCGCCTTCCCGCACCCCGAAGGCCTTGAGCCTGCCGATGGCCGCCTTGCCAGCCTGGAATTCCCTCTCCTCCGCGTTGGACGATTTCACCAGCCGGATCTCGGACAGCACGCGGGCGAGGATGCCGGTGAAGGCGGCGTTCTCGTCCATGGTCTTGCGGGCGAGCTTGGACATGAATCTGCCGATGGGCACGAGGACGAGTGCCGCGACCGGCAGGGCCCCGAGGATGATCAAAGTCATGCGCCAGTTCAGGTAGAGGAGGAAGCCCACCGCCCCGACGATGGAGATGAGGCCGGTGACCAGTCCCGCCAGGTTGTCGGTGATGAAGGCCTTCACCACGGCCGTGTCGTTGGTCATCCTCGAGACGAGGGCGCCCGAGCCCTCCTTGTCGAAGCCGGGCACGAGGAACGCCAGCTCCTTGCGCCAGAGCCTCTCGCGCAGGGCCGCGACCACGCCCTGCCCCACCCTCGCGAGGAGGTAGCCCGAGAGGGCGCCCGCGGCCGCCTGCAGGAGAAAGGCCGCCACTATCAGCCCGACCTGCCCCGCGCCCACGGAGGACAGGGAGAAGCCGTTGACGAGGCCCTTGGTGAGAAGGGGGACGAGGAGGCCGCCGACGGTCGACGCGCCTCCCAGGACCAGGGCCAGCGCGAGGGCTGGGCCCGAGGGCTTGGCGCTCCGGATCAGCTTAAAGAATTCGCCTAGGCTGGCCTTGGGAGCGTTCGAGTCCATGTTTCCAGAACCGGGGCGCCCGCCCCCGAATCCGCCGCCGTGGCTCTCTGCAGTCTGTTCCATTCGTTTCTCCTGTGTAAGGAGAATATACGCGAGGAATATAAACTGAGCGTAAACGGGCGAAGGCTACAGCTCGATTCCCGCGATCGCCTCTCCGGGGAAACTCCGGCCGTGGCCCGGATATACTATCCGGACGGAAGAGGCGAGCGCCTTCGCCTTGACGAGGGACTCCCGGTAAGCCTCGAGGTTTTCGATGAAGGGCGAGGCGTCCGGACGGCTGCGGTTGGCGAAGACGTCCCCCGCGAAAAGCTCTCCCCCCTCGGTCAGGACGGCGATGGAGCCGCGCGTGTGGCCCGGGAGGTGGAGGACGCGGGCCCCGAGACCCCAGGCTTCGAGGTCGGCGCCGTCCTCGAGGAGGAGGTCGGGCTTCAGCCTGGGCGCGGTCCCAGCGGGACCGATAGCCCGGCGGAGCGTGCGGGAAAGGAACATCAGGAAGCCGGCCACGGGGCCGCGCCCCGCGCGCTTGGGCTCCGCGCCGGTTTCCAAGGAGGAGGTGTCCTCGGGATGGGCGGCGACCGGCGTCCCCCACTCGACCTGGAGAGCGCGCGCGTTGCCCGCGTGGTCCAGGTCGGCGTGGGTGAGCACGACGAGCCTCAGGTTTCCCGGCGCGCAACCTGCGGCGGCCAGGGCGAGCTTGAGCTTGGCCCACTGCGAGGCTAGGCCCGTGTCGACGAGGACGAAGCCCTCCCCGGCTCGGATCAGGAAGGCATTTACGAATCCCAGGTCGATCGTCACGATGCCATCGGACACTTTCGGCTCCTCGAGGCGCGCCCGCGCCTTATTTTACGTCGATCTCGATAGGCGCCGACCGGACGCGCGGCGTCCTCGCCGTCAGCCTTATCCGCCCCGGCCCCGTCGCGCGTACCCACAGGGCGGAGACTCCGCCCAGGAGCGCGAACTCGGCCGGGCCGACTATCCGGCCCGGACCCTCGATCGTCACCGATACGGGGTCGAAGGCGAAGGGCAGGTGATTGCCGCATCGGTCGACGAGGCGGAGGACCACGCGCGTCGCGTCCCAGGCCCCCCCGGCTCCTTGGGCGCGCAGCTCGCTTACGTCCGCCGCGAGCTCGAGGGCGGCGGGCGCGGGATCCTTGGCGAAGCGCCGCTCGATCATCGCCCGGCCGCCCGAGTAGCCCGTGAAGACGGCGTCCTCCCAGGCCATGCCCCAGGCGCCCTCGTCGGTCCGGATCTCCACCGGCGGATGCGGAAGCCCGGCCCACTTGAGGCGGTCGGGACGGAAGCGACCCTTGTCGGCTCCGCCCATCGAGAGGCCGACCTCCTCGCAGTTGGTCATCACGACCAGGGGCATCACGCTACACTCCGACCTCTCGCCCCGCGCCCAGACCGTGAGCGGCTCGAGCACGGGACCGTCGGCGAGCCGGCCCTGGGCGGAATAGGCGGCCGCGGCGAATTTGGGCAGGCGGAACATGTCCATGACGCCGTGGTAGCAGACCCTGTCGCCGGAGCCGAATTGGAAATGCGTGTTGTAATCAGCGAAGACCCAGGAGAGGGCGCCTCCCGTATCGCCGTTCACGGCCGCCGCGTCGTGCACGCGCGCGTGCCGAAGGGCATGCTCGACCAGGCGCTCCTCGTTGTCGTAGCGCTTGGCGGGATACATGTGGCCGTTGTTCTCGGTAACCAGGTAGGGCACGTTATGCGGCAACCCGGTCACCTGCCGCTGGAAGCGCAACGCGACCTCTCCCGAGCCCATCACGAAATCGTTCATCGTGTAGATGTCCTCGAGGAGCTCGGAGCGCTCGTGGCAGCGTATGCCGGAAGTCTGGCGCGTGGGGTCCAGGGAGCGCGCGAGTCTATCGGTCGCCGCGTAGAAGTCGCGATCGTCCCGCGACTCGTTGATGCGCACTCCCCAGGTGAGGATCGAGGGATGGGCCCAGTCGCGGACTATCATCTCGCGGACGTTCTCCAGCGAGCGCGCCTTCCAGACGGCGTCGCCTATGTGCTGCCAGCCCGGGATCTCCTCGAGGACGAGGAGTCCAAGCTCGTCGCAGGCGTCCAGGAAGTGCCTCGAGGGCGGGTAGTGGGAGCTCCGAACGCAGTTGACCGCGAGCTCGCGCTTGAGGATCTCCGCGTTGGCGCGCTGCGCGCGCGCGGGCATCGCGTAGCCCGCGTAGGGATAGGCCTGGTGCCGGTCCAGGCCGCGTAGCACGATGCGCTCGCCGTTCAGGTAGAAGCCGTCCGGCCTGACGACGGCCTCGCGGAAGCCGACGCGGGCCGCGGTCGCGTCGATGGCTCCGGCGACGGAGTCGGCGAAGAGCTCGGCTTTCAGCTCGTAGAGCGCCGGATCGTCCAGGCGCCAGGGCTGGATGCCGGGGAGGGCGCCCAGGGCGAGCTCGAAGCCGCGGGAGGGGGCGTCGCCTGAGGCGGAGCGCGGCTCGCCGCCCGCGGGGACGGAGATCTCCGCCTCCGCGCGGGCCAGCTCCTTGCCCCCGCGGGAGAGCGCGAGCCTGGCGCGGCCCTCGAAGGGACCGGCGGTGGACGCGACGAAGACCGTTGCTGATAGGACGGCGCGGCCGGGGCTGACGCCGTTCGAGGGGATCCAGCCGGGCCTGGGGAAGACATTGGCTATGAAGGCCCCGGGCACCAGCCTGAGCGAGGCTTCCCGGTAGATCCCGCCATAGGTCAGGTAGTCGATCACGTTGCCGAAGGGCGGGACCTCGGGCCTCTCCGTTGAGTCGACCTTGACCGTCACCAGGATCTCCCGGCCCTGGTAGCGGCTCAGGTCCGCGGCGAAGGGAGTGTAGCCGCCCTGGTGCGAGCCGACGAGCTCGCCCTCGGCGTAGACTTCGGCGCAGCTGGCGACGCCCTCGAAGTCGAGGTAGGCGCGCCCGGCCGGCCCGGGTCCCCCGCTCGCGCTCGGCACCGCGACGCGCTTCTGGTAGCAGGAGACGAACTGGTAATCGCGCTCGTCGAAGTCGTTGAAGGGCAGTTCCACGTTCGCGTGGGGCAGGTCGACGGAGATCGCGCCGTCGGAGGACCCGAAGGGCTCGGAGCTCCACTCGTCGCGCCAGAACGGCGCGTAGCTCCAGTCGCGGTTGAGGGGGAGGATGGTTCGGCTCATTGCGACACAGTAGACCCGCCTCCGCGGGCGAGGCAAGTCCCGCCGCTTCACGAGCCACGCGAAATCGAATAGGATTGCGAGATGCCCCCAACCACAGCGCGGAGGATCGCCCGACGGGCCTCGCCCGCCGCCGCGATCCGCGAGTCCGCGATCCTCGCGGCCGCCCTCGGCCTCTGCCTCCTCCTCGGCTCCTGCTACGAGACCAGCGAGGGTCTGCGCTACCTCTCGATCCTCTCCAAGTCGACGAGCGTCGATCGCGCCCTGGCCGACCCGAAGACCGCGCCCGAGCTGCGCCTCCTCCTCGAGCGGGCGCGCGCGGCGAGGAGCTTCGCCCTGGAGAAGCTGGGCCTCAAGGAGACCAGGAACTACACCTCGGTGGTCAGGCTCGACTCGGACCGCCTCGCCACCGTCGTTCAGGCCTGCGCCGAGCTCTCCTTCACCCGCTACCTGTGGGACTACCCCTTCGTAGGCAAGATGCCCTACCGCGGCTACTTCGATCCCAAGGACGCGGAGAAGGAGGCGGCCCTCTTAAGGAAGCGGGGCCTCGACGTCATCGCGAGGCCGGTCGACGCCTTCTCCACCCTGGGCTGGCTCGCCGATCCCCTCTTCTCCTTCATGTCGTCCTACGACGAGGCGGACATCGCCGACCTCGTCATCCACGAGATGACGCACGCGACCATCTTCCTCAAGGGAAACCGGCCCGGAGCGGAACAGTTCAACGAGGAGCTCGCCACCTTCGTCGGGAGGACGGGCTCCCTGCTCTACCTGGCGTCGGCCTACGGGGCCGACTCGAGCGCCGTGGCGGCGGCGCGCGAGGACCGGGAGGACGCGGCCGCCTTCGCCGCCTATTTGGCGGGCACGGCGAAGGAGCTCGAGGCCGTCTACTCGTCCGGGCTCGGCGACGAGGCGAAGCGGCGGGGCAAGGCCGAGATCATCGCCGCCCGCGCCGAGCTCTACAAAAAAGAATACTCCTCGCTCTTCAAGGGCGACAGATACAAGGGCTTCGAGATGGAGAGGATCAACAACGCATACCTCGACCTCTACCGGCTCTACGAGGGCGAGAGCGGGCTCTACCGCGACTATTACGAGAAGGCCTGCGGGAGCGACATGAAGACCTTCATCGGAAAGGTCGGCCGCATCGTTCGCGGCGGGAAGGCCACGGGCGATCCCAAGGACGGGATGCGGCGGGAGCTGGCCGGCCCGGAGGGCTCCGGGCGATGACCGCGCTGCTGTCCCTCGTCTCCGCCCTCCTCTACGGCGTCGCCGATTTCGCGGGCGGGCACGCGACGCGCAAGAACTCTGTGTTCTCTGTGATGCTCGTGACGCAGGCGGTCGGCGCCCTCGTCGCCCTCGCCGCCGCTCGGATACTGGGGCCCAACGCCCCGAGCCTCACCGACCTGGCCTGGGGCCTCGTCGGAGGCGCCTCGGGCTGCCTGGGCGTCGCCTGCCTCTACCGCGGCCTCTCCGAGCATACGGCGGCCATCGTGTCGCCGCTCTCCGCGCTGGTCGGGGCCATCCTGCCCGCGCTCTTCGGCGCGGCCCTGGGCGAGCGACCCTCGGGCCAAGCCCTCATAGGCGCCGCCCTCTGCCTGCCGGCCATCCTCCTCCTCGCCTACGAGAGGGGCGAGGCGGCGGACCGAAAGAGGCTCAAGGCCTCCTTCCTCTACGGCTTCCTCGCGGGACTTGGCTTCGGCGGCTTCTTCATAGCGGTCTCCCGCTCGGCCGCCGGCTCGGGGCTCTGGCCCCTGCTCGCCGCCCGCGTATCCTCCTTCGGGATAATCGCCGGCATCGTCCTCCTCGGGCGGAGGCGCTTCTCGGTCGTCAGGTCAGACTTCCCGGCGGTGATCTTCGCGGGCGCGGCCGACATGGCGGCCAACGTCTTCTTCCTCCTCGCGACCAGGACGGGGCTCCTTATTCTCGTCACCCTCGTCACCTCGCTCTACCCCGCCCCCACCGTCATCCTCGCGCGAGTCCTCCACGGCCAGAGGATCTCGGGCCCCCGCGCGGCGGGAATCGCCCTGGCGTTGGCGGGAGTAGCCCTGATTGGGCTGAGGTAGGGGCCATGGAAGCCGCCCGCCTCGCCAACTATCGCTCAGACGCCCAAGTATTTCAAAGAATCCGACTAGAACTCGATCCTCGTCTTCGCCGAGAGGAAGAAAGAATTATCGCCTCCGATCAGGGTGAATTCCTTGCCCGCGCCTCCGCCCGAAAAAGCGAGCGTGAGCGTGAAGGGCACGGAGCGCGGAAAGGAGAAATCCTCCGAGAGGCGCAGGATATACGAGAGGTCGGAGAAGTTGGCGAGGGCCGAGACGCTGGTCGCGAGGTCGGGGGAGAGGAGCTCCTTGGCCGCGACGGAGGCGTAGCCGTAGGCCTCGCCGATATACAGGGGCGAAAGGGTCGACATGGCGAAGGCGTCGCCGGTATGGTCGGCGCCGGCCGAGTTGTAGAAGGCCTCGCCCGAAATAGTCCAATGCTTGAGGTCGCCCACTGCCCTCGAGAAGCCGATGGATGCCGAATAGGAATCCGAGTAGCTCGAATAGGAGGGCGCGAATGCGAACTCGCCGTAGACAGCGTTCCCGAGTAGGTCGCCCGAGAAATCGAAGCCGGCCTTTGCCTGGGCATTCTCGCCGCCGAAGCCGGTGATCGCTAGTTCGAAGCCGCCGAGCGCGGCGTCCAGCCGGCCGGCGAGCCTGGTCGCGGATATGGGATCATCGACCACTCCGGAGGAAACGAGCCGCGAGAAATCGGCGAAGAGGGTGGCGTTAGCCTTGCCGAGAGGCAGGAGGAGCTTTAAGCCCGGCGTTCCGGGCCTCAGGTCTATCGACGAGAAGAAGTCCGCCCGCTGGCGATTGACGAAGTCGACGGGAGTCCACAGCCTCGAGGGTCCCCAGGCCAGGAGCTGCTTGCCGAGGCGGACGAAGAGCAGCTTCCCGAGGTCGAAGGAATAGTAGAGCTCGCCCAGGGCATAGCCCGGGCTCGCGAGGTCGAGCGGCGGCGCGAAGGCCGGCGCTCCCGTCCCGTAGAGCCCCTCGAAGAGGGCCTGGCTGAGGTTATACGACATAAACAGCGAGCCGTAGTCGGGCACCGAGACCTTGCCGAAGAGTTCCCCGGCGGCCGAGGCCGAGGCCGCATAGCCGTCCAAGCCGGATGGCGCGAAGGCCGACGCAGATACGAGGACGCTGCCCCCGACGAGATACTCGGTCTTGGCGGCGGAGGCGGATCCCGGCTGTCTTCCCGGCGTTGACCCCGCGGCCGCGTCGAAGGCGGCAGCGTCGAAGGCGGCCGCGTCGGCAGCCTGGGGCTCTGCCTCCTGGGCGAAGGCTAGTCCGGCGCTCAGCAGCGCCGCCGCGACGAGGGCTACCGCCCTCCGCCTAATGGTGTCGTTCATATCTCCCCCTTTACCGGGATTTCTCTTCGAGGAAAGCCTTCGAGAAGGTGTAGTCCGCGATCTTGTCGGTGGAGATCGCGTCGTTCGTGAGGAAGGTCTTCTGGCCCTTCTCCAGCGCGTCGACCGCGAGGAGCTTGGTGAAGATGTATTTGTCGGCCGCGATCTTCTTGTAATCGAGGTAGTAGCTCGTGCGCAGGAGCGTCTCCCCGGCGCTGAAATTCTCCACTTTGACGGGCAGGCCGTCCGTCTTGCGAAGGTACCACTTTTGTATCGGGTAGGATACGTCGAGCTTTTTCGCGTCGAGCCGGACGACGTCGCAGTCCCAGGTCGACACCTTCACGGTCCCCGCGATACTGGCCCAGTACTGGCCCAGGGTGTCTGTCTTGCCGAAGAGGTCGGCGCGGACATCGGAGCCGCCCACATCGTCCTTGCGATTCCTGTAGACGAACTCGCGGGTCGAAGGCAGGTAGAGATAGAGGTCGTCCTTGCTCCTCCAGTAGCCCTTGCCCTTCTCGCTCTCGGGGTATTGGAAAAGGAGAGTGAAGGTATCGGCCCTGTCCCTGCGGTAGATTTGGATGCGGAGCACGCGGTCCGACTCGCCCTCCTTCTTCTGCACGAGGGTGAAGGTGTTGGTGACGTCGAGGCTCTCGAGGTTGAGCTTGTCCTCGAAGGCGGTGACGAGCGCCGCCGCCTTCGGGTCGGTGGCCTTCGCCTGGGCGGCGAGAGGCGCCGCGAAAACTAGGGCCGAAAGCGCGAGAGCGGCGACCGCCCGGCTTTGCGTTGCGCGATTGAACATTCTATCCTCCATTTCAGAAGGTCGAGCCGAGGGCCTCGACGGGGCTGATCCTGCCGCCCCTGCGGGCGGGAAAGTACGAGAAGGCGGCGGCGAAGACTGCGATGGCGCCGATTATGGCGGCCATATCGGCTAGGCGAGGCTCCAGCGACAGATGGCCGTTGCTGACTACTATGGCCAGGTTTCCGCCGGGAGCGATGGGCACGCCCGCTCCGACGGCGAGGCAGGCGGCCGCGCCGGCCAAGGCTCCGGCGGCGGCGAACATAAGGGAGAGGGCGACGCTCTCGAGCACGAAGAGCCCCGTGACGCGGCCCGAGGTATAGCCTAGGGCTCGCATCGTGCCGATCTCGCGCAGCCTCTCGTTGACGCTCATGCGCAGGTTGATGAAGATGGACACCGCGATGACGAAGAGCATTACCGCGGCCACGAGGCCGCCGACGGCGTTGATCGCGCCAATGATGCTGTTCACGAGGCCGAGAACCTCGTCGATGGTCGACAGCTTGAGCATGACGCGGTCGCGGCCTTCCTTGTCGGCCTCGTACTTTACGCTTGCCGCCGAGACCGCCGATACGGCCTCGCTGCCGTTCTTCGGGCGCGACACCTCGAAGCCGGCCGAGGCGAGGGTCTTCGAAAGGGCCTCGCGTCCCGCGATGGCGCTGGACTGGCTGGGCAGGTAGATGTACATCGTCGTAGCGGCGTCGTCGCTGGCGAGATCGAGGCCGCGCAGGAAGGGCAGGTGGACGAGGACGAGCTCTTTCATGAAGAAGTTGTCCGTCGTATACAGGCCCCTGACCTTGAGTATTCCGGTATTGAAGGCCCCGAATCTCGTGCGGGTCGAGACGACGATCTCGTCGCCGTTTACGAGTCCGAAGTATGCCGCCGTCGAGGCGGGCAGGATGACTCCCGAGGGGTCCGCCGCCCAGCCGTCCCAGTCGCCCGCATCGACGCCCGCATTGGCGACGAAGCTCATCTGCGAGCGGAACCCGGTATCGGTCGAGGACTCGATCCCCGTGAAAGATAGGCGCTTGGAGAGCCCCTTGAAATAGACGGCCGATTGGACCAGGTAGCGCGGAAGCACGGTGGCGCCGGGTCCCAGGACCTGCTTCGCGGTCGCCTCGATCTCCTTGGCGCGGAGCATGCCGTTGAAGACGCGGCCATCCTTCGCGTACTGCCCCGAGATGGTTATGTGCCCGGCGGAGGCGCGGACGAGGCTGGTGGAGACCGTGGTGACCGCGCCGCGCGAGAAGGCCAGTAGGGCGGTGAGAATGAAAGTCACGATCGCGTAGTTGATGCCCAGCGTAAAGCTGCGCTTGCCGTTGCGGAAGACGTTCTTGAAGGCCAGGGCCATGAATTTTCCCATACCACTCTCCTTACCTTTCGCTCATCGCCTTGAGCGGAGTGACCGACGTGGCCACGCTCACGGGGTAGAGCGTCGCGAGCACCGACACGAGGGCTACGACGGCCAGCGCCAGCAGGAAGGGCGCCGCCGATGCCCGCAACGGGAGGGCTCCGCCGCCTATGAGGAACTGCGACACGATCTCCGGCAGGGCTACGCCCTTCCTTCCCACGGCGGCTATCGCCGCTCCCGCTGCCGCCATGCCGACGAGCGCGGCCGAAAGGTTGAGCGACAGGGCCTCGACGAGGAAGAGTCCGCGGATGAAGGACTTGTCGCTCCCGATGGCGCGCATCGTCCCTATCTCGGCCGTCCTCTCGGTGACGTTGATAATCAGGGTGTTCATGAAGATGAGGGCGACGACGAGGAAGATCAGGGCGGTCGACAGATAGATGAAAGCCTGGAGGCCCGCTGCTATCTGGGCGTAGAAGCCGGAGGCGGCCTGCCAACCGGCTACCTTGACTCCGAGCCCCTTCATCGAGGAGAGGCGGGCGATGACGGCGCTCGAGTCGCCGTGGTCCTTCAGCCTGACGGCGATCATCGTGGCGCCCGACAGCGCCTCGGATTTGAGCTTCGAAACGTCGAGGCTCACGAGTCCCGGATCGGAGGCTAGACCGAAGATGGCGTTCTCGTCGCCGCTCGCGGCGGCGAGATCGGCCGCGGCGAGCCCCGCGTCGAAGGCGGCCGGGAGGGCGGCGACGCCGGAGTAGTCATACAGGGATGAGTACGAATCCGCGTCCATGAAGTTGATGTAGTTGAAGACGCTGGTGAAGTGGGCCGGGTCGAATATGCCGACCAGGCTGGAGCGAGCCGTATTGACCCCGCCCTCGGTGATGCCCAACAGGGTGACGGCCTGCCCTGCCTTGAGGGTTATGCCGTAGTTCTTGCGGTACTGCTCGTTCTGGTAGCCGGAAATCATGATGCCGCGCGCGGAGCTTTCGCGAGGGGCGCTTCCGCCCGAGCCTCGGTCGAGTCCGAAGAAACTTCCTTCCTTGGCCTTGATCGAGCCGAAGACTTGCAGGTAGCTCGCCGGCTCGACGGCGTAGAAAATAAAGGGCAGGTCGAGCTTCTTGCGGCCATTGTCGACCTGGATTATACCGTAGTTCTGGGCATAGGGGGCGAAGGCCTCCACCTCGCCCATGGAGGCGAGCTGCGCCTCCACCGTCCCTGCGTCCCTGATCCGCGGCAGTGGGGTGTTGAAGGCGAAGGGCGAGGGAAGGTCCTTGGCCCGATCGGAGTATACGATGAAGTCCCCCGTGAAGTTGTCGATGATGGAGGCGCGCGAGGCCGACTTGGCCGAGCCGGCGAAGACGGTGCCGAACACGATGAGGAAGGTCCCGAAGGCCACCAGGGTGCCGATGAGGATCATGCGGCCCTTGCGCCTGGCTATGGTTCGTAGGGCGAGCTTGAGAGTAAGCATGATTATTCGACTCTCCCATCGAGGATCCGCACGACTCGGCGGGCTTTGCCCATGATGTGGGAATCGTGGGTCGAGAAGATGAAGGTAGTCTGGTCCTCCTCGTTGATCGTGCGCATGAGCTCGACGATCTTGATGCCCGTCTCCGAGTCGAGATTGGCTGTGGGCTCGTCGGCGAGGACGATGAGGGGCTGGGTGACGAGCGCTCGCGCTATGGCCACGCGCTGGCGCTGGCCCCCGGAGAGCTCGTAGGGCTTGTTCTTCAGCCTGTCGCCGAGGCCCACTTCCTCGATGAAGCGCATCACGAGGGACTCGCGCTCCTTCTTAGGCAGACTGTGCCTGAGGAGAAGGGGAAACTCGATGTTCTCGTAGACATTGAGGACTGGTATGAGGTTGAAGGACTGGAAGATGAAGCCGATTTTCTCGCGGCGATAGCGCGTGAGCTCTTTGTCGCCCAATGAGCCCACCTCGACGCCGTCGATCTTTACGAGGCCTTCTGTCGGGTGGTCGATGCAGCCGAACATGTTGAGCATGGTGCTTTTACCCGAGCCCGAAGGCCCGGCGATGGCGAGGAATTCGCCCTTCTCGATCTCGAGATCGACCCCGCGTAGCGCGTCCACGCGGGTCTGCCCGAGCATGTACTGCTTCTTGACTCCCTTCAGTTCAACTACCGGCATGATGTTCCTCCCTATAATCGATACCCTTTAAAATCACGTCGATCAGCTCGCAGCCCATCGCGTAACGGTCCCTCCCGACTATCGCCACAGGAACCGAATGCAGGCTCTCCACCAAACCGAGCAGGCCCCCGGCGAGGAGACCCGGGTCGCAGGCTCCGACTTCGCCGGAAGCCCTAGCCGCCTCGATCTCCGATTGGAGCTTGCGCAGTATGAGCTCGTACACCAGGTCCATGAGGCGCCTCGCCGCCTCGGGCGGCAGGGCCTTAAGGTCGGTCTCGGCCATGCGGATCAGGTCCATCGGCGGCTGGGACAGCAGCCAGGCAGCCGCCCCGCGCAGCTTGCCGCGCAGGGACGGGCCGCCGGCCAGCATGGCGGCGGCGAGCCCCGCCCCGTGCCTGCGGATGTTGCGCTCCATCACCTCGGCGAAGAGCTCTTCCTTGCCGCCGGGGAAGTGGTAATACAGCGCCGCGTGCGTAAGTCCGATGGCGGAGGCTATATCGCGCAGGGTGACCGAGTCGAAGCCCTTTCCGGCGAACAGGAGCTCGGCCGAGTCGAGGACTCGCCCTCGGGCGTCGACCGGATCGACTGGGCTCATCGACTTCTACCTACCAACATGTAAGTAATTTAGTTATTTACTATATAGTATTCAATCATATATAGACTAATTTTGATACTTGATCGGATTTCATAAATAAAAAAGGCGGGCGGGCTTTGAAAAACCCTGCCCGCCTGGCTCGATCTTGGCCCGCTAGCTGCGCGTCTTGCCGAGGCCGAAGGGCAGCTCGAAGAGGGCCCGGGTCTTCACTTTCACCTCGACGGACATGCCCGGCAGGAGATTCGCCCCGGCCTTGTCTATGGCGATTCGCACCGGCACCCGCTGCGTAGTCTTGGTGAAGTCCCCGATGGAGAAGGCGGGAGCGACGATCCCCGCGCCGATCAGGCTCACCTTGCCCGCGAAGGTCCTGCCCTTGAAGGCGTCGACGGTCACCTCGACGGGCGCGCCGAGCTCGATCCTGCCTATCTTGGTCTCCTCGAAGTTGGCGGTCACCCACACCTGGTCCAGGTTGTTGATGGAGTAGATGGTCTGCCCCGGCTGCACGACGTCGCCCTGCATCATGTTCTTCTTGGCTACGACGCCCGAGATCGGGGTGACGATCCTCGTGTTCAGCAGCTGGCTCTCGAGCACCCCGAGCTGGGCGTTGGCCGTGTCGACCTGGGCCAGGGCGATCGCGTACTGGGCGCTGGCGGCGTCCACGGCGTTGCCCGCGTGGTCAGCCTGCTCCTTGGTAGCCCCGCCCGTGCCGAAGAGGGTGCGCGTCCTCGCGGCATCGCTCTCGGCCCGATCCAGGTTGATCTTCGACAGCTCGACGTTCCGCCTCGCGAAATTGAGCGAAGCCGCGGAGGAGGCCTCCTGCGCGCGTAGGTCCATCTCGTCGAGGAGCACAAGGACCTGGCCCGAGGCGACCCTGTCCCCCTCGACGGCCAGGAGCTTGGCTATGCGGCCGAGGGTCTTGGCGCTGACGTTGACGCGGTCGGCGTCGATCGCCGCGTCGTCCGTGCCCACGAAATTGACGGTGTCGGCCAGCCAGCGGAGGCCGTAGACCGCGCCCGCGCCGACGAGGAGTATCAGTATCGCGGCGCCGAAGATGTTCGGCCCCTTCCTGGATTTCTTGCCGGCGTCCTTGCCCGCGTCCTTGCCCGGCTTGGCCGCGGCCATCGCCACGCTCTTCGTTCCCTTGCCGTCGGTCGTCGTCATCGTATCGCTCATCCCTATACCCCTTGCTCGTCGACGTTTGCGCCGGTGAATTGGCTGTTGTAGAGGTCGGCGTAGAAACCGCCCTTCGCGAGCAGCTCGTCGTGCCTGCCCATCTCGATTATGCTCCCGTCCTTCATCACGAGGATCGACTCCGCGTCCCTGATTGTCGAGAGCCTGTGCGCGATGACGAAGCTCGTCCTGCCCTTCATGAGGTCCTTCATCGCCCTCTGTATGTACGCCTCCGTCCTCGTGTCGACGCTGCTCGTGGCCTCGTCCAGGATGAGGATGGGGTTGTCCGCGAGGATCGCCCGGGCGATCGTGAGGAGCTGCTTCTCGCCCTGGGAGATGTTCGAGGCCTCCTCGTTGAGGACAGTCTCGTAGCCCTCGGGCAGGGCGCGGATGAAGTGGTCGGCGTGGGCCGCCTTGGCGGCGGACACCACGTCCTCGAAACTCGCGCCCTCGCGGCCGTAGGCTATGTTCTCCCGGATGCGGCCGTTGAAGAGCCAGGTGTCCTGGAGGACCATGCCGAAGAGCCGGCGCAGCTCGCCCCGCCTCATGTCCCTGGTGTCCACCCCGTCGACCTTGATCGCGCCGCCCGAGATCTCGTAGAAGCGCATGAGGAGGTTGACCAGCGTGGTCTTGCCCGCGCCCGTCGGCCCGACTATGGCTATGGTCTGGCCGGGCTCCACCTTGATGTTCATGTCCTGCATCAGGATCGCGTCGGGCTTGTAGCCGAAGCGCACGTGCTCGAAGTCGACGTGACCCCGCGGATACGCCACGGCCTTCGCGTCCGCCCGCTCGGGCACCTGCTCCTCCTCGGAGAGGACCTCGAGCACGCGCTCGGCCGAGGCGAGGGTGGACTGCAGGACGTTGGCGATGTTGGCCGTCTGCGCGATCGGCTGGGTGAACTGCCGCGAGTACTGGATGAAGGCCTGTATATCGCCCAGCTTGAGCGCCTTCCTCGCCGCCATTATGCCGCCCACTACGCAGATGACGACGTAGCCGAGGTTGTTGATGAAGTTCATCATGGGCATGATCACGCCCGAGATGAACTGGGCCTTCCAGGCGGCGTCGAAAAGCCTCGAGTTGATCTCCTTGAACTCCCGCACCGACTCGCCCTCGCGGCCGAAGGCCTTCACGATCACGTGGCCGGTGTACATCTCCTCGACGTGGCCGTTGAGGGCTCCCAGCTCCTTCTGCTGGGCGCCGAAGCTCTTCTGCGAGAGCTTGGTGACGTTCATGATCGCGATGCCCGAGACGGGCAGGGTGACCAGGGCTATGAGCGTGAGCACGGGGCTGATCGTGAGCATCATGACGAGGACGCCGACTATCGTGCAGACCGACGTGATGAGCTGGGTCAGGCTCTGCTGGAGAGTCGTGGCGATATTGTCGATGTCGTTGGTCACGCGGCTCATGATCTCGCCGTGGGTCTTCGAGTCGAAGTACTTGAGCGGGAGGCGGGCGAGCTTGTCGTTCACGTCGTTGCGCATGTCGTAGACGATTCCCTGCGAGACGCCGGCCATCGTGTACTGTTGGACGTAGCTGAACAGCGCGCTCACGACGTAGAAGGCGACAAGGAGGATCAGGGTGCCGCCGATATAGCCGAAGTCCATCGAGGGAGTCGGCTTGTGGAGGGCGATCGCGACGTACTTGGACATGAGCCCGTCGAAGAGCTTGGTGGTGACGTGCCCCATGAGCTTGGGCCCCACGATCGTGAAAATCGTGCTCAGGACCGCGAAGCCGAAGACGAGGGTGAGCCTCCCCCTGCGGGGGCCGAAGTACCTGAACAGGAAGGCTATGGTCTTCTTCGCGTCCTTGGGCTTCTCCGCCGGGCCTCGGCCGCCGAACATCCCGGGGGGGCCGCCGCCGGGCCGTCCCATTCCGCCGCCGGGCGGCGGGCCGGAGGGTCGCGCGTGGTCGCTCATGCTATCTCCTCCTCGGAGAGCTGGGACGCGACGATCTCCTTGTAGACCTCGCAGGAAGCGTAGAGCTCGCGGTGGGTGCCCATTCCGGCGATCTTCCCCTCGTCGAGCACGATGATCCTGTCGGCGTCCATCACCGTGGCGACGCGCTGCCCGACGATGATCACGGTGGAGTCGCCTGTCTTCGCCCTGAGGGCGGCCCGCAGCTTCGCGTCGGTCTTGAAGTCGAGGGCCGAGAAGCTGTCGTCGAACAGGTAGATCTCGGGCTTGCGCACCAGGGCGCGGGCTATGGAGAGGCGCTGCTTCTGGCCGCCCGAGACGTTTGTCCCTCCCTGGGCGATGGTCGAGTCGTAGCCGTCCTTCATCGCGGAGATGAACTCCACCGCCTGCGCGGTCTCGGCCGCCTCGGCCACGTCGTCCTGGCAGGAGCCGCCGCAGCCGTAGCCGACGTTGCTCGCGACCGTCCCGGAGAAGAGGACGGCCTTCTGCGGGACGAGGCCTATCCTGGAGCGAAGCTCGTCCTGGGCCATCTCGCGCACGTCGATCCCGTCCACCAGGACCGAACCGGAGTCCGCGTCGTAGAAGCGCGGGATCAGGCTGATCAGGGTCGACTTGCCCGAGCCGGTGCTGCCGATTATCGCGGTGACCTCTCCGGGCAGGGCGGAGAAGGTCACGCCGTTCAAGGCGGGGACCTCGGCGCCGTGGTAATGGAAGGTCACGTCCCTGAACTCGACGTAGCCCTTCTTGCCCTCGTCGGGCCTGCGCGGGGCCGCGGGATCCCGGATCTCGGGAACGGTGTCTAGGACCTCGTTGATGCGCAGGGCCGAGGCCTGGGCGCGCGGCAGCATGATGAACATCATGCTCGCCATGAGGAGCGAGAAGAGGATCTGCATCGCGTACTGGAGGAAGGCCATCATGTTGCCGACGTTGGAGGTCCCGCGGTCGACGCGGATCGAGCCGAACCAGATGATGGCGATCGTGGTGAAGTTCATGATGAACATCATGACGGGAATCAGGACGGCGAACATGCGGTTGACCTTGATCTGGACCGTCGTGAGGTCGAGGTTCGCCTCCTCGAAGCGCCGCTTCTCGTCGTCCACGCGGTTGAAGGCGCGGATGACTCGTATCCCCGTCAGCCCCTCGCGGAGCACGAGGTTGATCTTGTCTATTTTCTTCTGGATCGAGCGGAACAGGGGGAAACCCCGCACCGCTACCGTCACGATGACGGCCACGAGGGCGGGGATGACCGCGACGATCACCCAGGACAGGCCCCTGTCCTTGGACACGGCCATGATGATGCCGCCGATCATCATGATCGGCGCGCTGATCATCATCCTCAGCATGAGGATGACCACCATCTGGACCTGGGTCACGTCGTTCGTCGACCGGGTGACGAGGGAGGGGGTGCCGATCTTGTCGAACTCGTTGAGGGAGAACTCGGACACGTGCTCGAAGATGTCGTCGCGGATCAGCGCTCCCATGCCCATGGCCGCGTGGGAGGACAGGTAGCTCGCCGCGATGGCGCATACGGATCCGCCGAGCGCGACGAAAAGCATGCTCAAGCCGGTCTGCAGGATGAAGTTGATATCGCCGTTGGTGATGCCCTTGTTCACGATGTCCGACATCAGCGTCGGCAGGTAGAGGTCGGCCATGCACTGGAGGAATACCACCGCGAAGACCGCGAGGACGGGTATCGTGTAGGGCTTAAGGTACTTGAATAGCCTCAGCACTTCGCCGCCCTCACTTCAGGTCCTCGGAGGCCATCGCCCGCGCGAGGTCCGCCTGGGCGATGAGCGCGTCGATGCGCTTGTTGGTCACGGCGAATTCCATCCGGAGCAGGTCGAACTCGGAGGCGCTCAGGTCTATGTCCTTGGCGCTGCCCGCGGCGACCCTGCCCTGGACGACGCGGAGGTTCTCCCTGGACTGCTCGACCATGGCCGCCGTGGAGGCGAGGTCCCGGCGGGCGCGCTGGAGGTTGACGACGCAGAGCTCGACGTCCATCGCGATGGCGTTGCGCTGGCGCCTCTCGTCCGACTTGGCCTTGTCGGCCGCGAGACCCTGAGCCTTGATGTCGTCGAGGGCGGCCGGGATGCCTCCGACGTCGTAACTGACCATGAGGCCGAGGGAGCCCGAGGCGGCGAAGGCCTCGGACTGCACGATGGCGCGCTGGTTCGGGTCGGCCAGGCTGGCGTTCCCGGTGAGGGAGACCGTCGGGTACAGCGCCGCGCGCGACAGCTCGATCGAGCGCTCGGCCAGCTTCCGCGCGAGCTCCGCGCCCCTGGTCTCCGGCCGGCTCGCCAGGGCTTTCGACACGAGGGCCGCCTCGTCGATCGGCGCTACGGCCGCCGGACCTTCGGCCGCCGGACCTTCGGCGAGGGCCGCATCGTCGGGCTTGGTCGAGAGCTCGAAGGGCAGGGCGGCATCGTCGGGGGCGGAGGCGAGGCCGAGGGCCGCGATGTCCTCCCCCGTCAGGGACGCCAAGGTCAGGAAGGCGCGCTTCTGGAGGGATCGCGCGTCGCCCAGGTCCTGCGCGGCCTGCTCGAGGCGCATCTGCGCCGCGAGCTGGTCCGCGCGCGTCGCCACGCCCTGGCCGAGCTGCCTCGTGGCGAGCTCGCTGTTCTTCTTCATCAGCTCGAGGTTCTTCTCGAGCGTCGCCCGGTTGTAGGAGACGCGCGTCGCCTCCCAATAGGCCCTGCGCACGTCGAAGGCCAGGGCGCGCCTGACCGACTCCCGCGCCACGTCCTTCGCCTGGGCCTGGAGGCCGGCGATCGCCATGGTCTCCTTGATCCTGAAGCCGGTGAATACGGGGTATTGGAGGCTGAGGCCGAAGCTGAAAGAGTGGTTCAGGCCCGCGGGCAGGGTCGCGCTTATCGGGCCGAAGCTGATGGACGTCGCGGTCTGCTCCCCTAGGTACTGCGCTCCCGCGCTCGCGGAGAGCGAGGGGTAGCGCTTCCAGGCCGTCTGATCGGCCTTGACCTTCGCCGCGAGGGCGTCGAGATTGGCGCTGACAATGCCAGGGTCGGTGGCCAAGGCCGAGGCCACCGCCTCGTCTATCGAGAGGGCCCGCTGCGCCGTAAGCGGGGCCGCCAGGGCGAGGGCCCCGAGGGCTGCCGCGAGGGCTTTGACGTATTTCCTACGGATGCCGATCTTGGTCAATCTAGGTTCTCCCCTTCGCCTTCGTCCCGCCGGGCCATGCGCTCGCGCATGACGCGCCTCATCCTCATCTTGCCCATCAGGGAGCCTCCGCGGCCGCCGAAGAGTATCTTGGCCAGCACGAAAAGCCCCAACGATTCCCAGAAGCCGAAGGCGGGCAGGCCGAGGATCCCGGACATAATCCGGTTCCACAGCAGCATGACGACGATGCCGACCAGGGCCAATATCCCCGCGATGATGACAATCCATCCCGATATGACCAGGACTCTCTTCCCCGCGCTCGCCTCCGCCCACTTGCGGCGCCTCTCTCTCATCGCCTCTTCATGATGAAACATGCTCACTCCTATATCCATTCCCTGAGGGCGGCGGCGAGCCGCCGTATCGCATAGCGCTTGCGGGTCGCCAAGGTGTCCTGGGATATCCCGGTAGACTCCGCGATCTCCCTGAAGGTCAGCCCGTCCAGCACCTGCGCCTCGATGACGTCGCGCTGCCCGGCGGGCAGCTCCTCGATCGCCTCGTAGAGCGCCTCCATGAGCTCGGACTCGGCTGCCAGCTCGGCCGGATCCAGCCCCGAGGCGGCCACGATCTCGGCGATGACCGAATCGGAGACGTCCGCCTCGCCGACGCGCTTCCGCGTCTGGCCCTTCCGCCAGAAGTCGCGTACCCGGTTCCGGATCGACGAGAAGAGCCACGCGGCCAGATCGTCCACGTCGGTCAGGGACTCCGCGTCGGCGACAGCCTTCGCGAAAGCGTCCTGCACGAGATCCTCGGCGTCGGCCAGGTTGCGCGTCGCCCGCGCCGCCCAGGCCAGAAACCCCGGCTTGTTGTCGCGGTACGCGGCCTCGAGATCCGGTCCTTGGGCCTTCTTCATGCTCGAGCCGCACCTTCTATGACGTATGAGCCAGGATATTCGTTCATTTTCAGCTAAGAATAACGAAAGGACGAAAGACAGGCGAGGGGCGTGGGGAAGTTCATTGACAGTTCATCGACTCGGCCCATACTATTAAATGAATAATCATTCATTTACGATATGGAGGCGTCGATGAGATTCTTCGATATTCCCCTCGTTTGGCTGATCCAGAACCTGGTGGCGCTCGTCGCCGGCGTCCTCGTGCTTCGCTACGCAGCTAGGCGCGAGCATCGCCTGGGTTCCGGTCTACAATTTCCCGGGCTGGGTCCTCATCCTCGGAATCGGGAGCGCGACCCTTCTGGCCGGACGCTGGTGGTTCAGACGCTCCGGCTATAAAACCTGGGTTGGGCTAGTTTATCCCTTCCTGGCCGCCTGGGCAGGCCTCGTCCTCCTCGTGCTGCCCAGCTCTCAGCTCATGCTCTGGCTCGCCCCCTTCTATAAGAAGGGAGGCTCGGGAGAGTGGATGATGCTCGGCTTCCACTTCGCCCTCGCCGGGGCGGTGCTGGCCCTCGCCTAGCGGGGACGGATGCTGGGCGCCCTACATCTCGGGCTGATCGCGATCGTCTGGGCGAGGGGCAGGAAATTCGAACTAGGCCACGCCCACCTCTAGCGCCTCGCGGGAGCAGCCGCCGAGCGAGGCGACCCAGCCAGCCTTGTCCCTGAGGGCGCAGCCGCCCCTCGTCTCGGTCAGCTCGTGGTGCCTTTCGCGGATCGCGCGCATGAGGGGCGACTCGAGGGCCGCGGCGAGTCCTGCCGCGCCGGCGTCGCTATCGGAGAAGGGCGCGAAGGGGCAGGCCTCCAGAGCGCCCTCGGGGGCGACATGGATGAAGCCCCGGCCGGCGGCGAGGCAGCCGCCGTAGGCCTCCTCGTCGCCGGGCAGCCGGATGACGGGGAAGGGCAGGGCCTCGGTGCGGCCGAGATCGTTGAGGAGGGCGCGCTGCTCGCCCGATAGGACCAAGCCTTCCGTGCCGGGAGCGACGGGCACGTACTCCACGAGGAAGAGGGCCGAGGCGCCCAGCTGGCCTATGCGGGCGAGGAATTCCGTCGATAGGGCGTTTTCGACGTTGCGCGAGCTCACGGTGACCGAGAGGCTGAAGAGCCCGCCCGCCTCCCGTATCGCCTCGGCGCGGCGGAGGGCCGCCTCGTGCACTCCGAAGCCTCGCCGCTCGGCGGTGAAGGCCGCGTCGCCCTCGATGCTGAAGACCGGCAGGAGGGCCTTGCCGAACAGGGGAGCCATAGAGTCGTCGAGGAGGGTCCCGTTCGTGAAGACGGGGATGATCATGCCGCGCAGGGCGCCGCGATTCGTGGCCAGCCGCTCGAGGAGGCCGCGGCGGAGGAGAGGCTCGCCCCCGGCCACGAGGATCGTGCCGACGCCGAGGCCTACCGCCTCCTCGAAGAGCTCCATGAAGCGGTCGTCCGAGAGCTCGGGCCGAGCCTCGGCGCCGCTCGGGCGGATCTGCTTGGAGTAGCAGCCAGCGCAGTCGAGGTTGCAGCGGCGGGTGACGCTCGCGATGAGGACGGCGGGCACCGTCCCGCCCGCGCGCTCGGCGGCGGCGCGACGAAGGGCCTGGCGGCGCTGGAAGGCTATGGACGCGAGGGCCTCGAGGCCGCCCCGGGAGGCCAGGGCGCGCTTGTAGACGTCGACGAGCTGATTGGAAAAAAGGGCTTGGGAGTTCATCGGGCTTTCCTTCAAAGGCAAAGCGTATCCGCCCCCATACGGGGCGCGGCCTTCGGCTCCGCCCCCTTTCGGCGGACGGAACCAGTTAAATTGAAGATAATACCTCCCCGGGCTGGAGGCTAGCCCGCGGCGAGCCCGATCCGCGAATTGTTAAGCGGGGCTAAATCGCCTTCCCTTTGACAGCGCTACCGCGGACGAGTAGCATAGCCGCATGACTACAAGCGGCATCCGCGCCTTTTTCGACGAGCTCAACCGCGGCTACCTCGCGGTCCATCGCGCGAAGGAAGACCTATTCTGGGCCACCTACATGGCCACGAGCGACGACCACGCCCGCTTCGCCGAGGCCGAGAGGGCCTATAAGGCCTTCGTCTCCGATCCCGGGAAGCTCGCCGCCGTGCGTTCCCGCATCGCCGAGCTCGGCCCCGACGAGGCCGAGATCCTGGACGGCCTGCGCGGCTGGAAGGCCTTCTTCGAGGCTAGCGCGATCGAAGGCGCGAGCGGCCAGGCCGACATGGCAAGGATCGTCTCCCTCGAGGCCGAGCTCTTCGAGAAGCGCCAAAAGCACAAGCTCCGGCACATCGACGAGAAGGGGGAGGCGGCGGCGGCGACCCTCGGCGCGCTGCTGATGAACGAGTCGGCGAATCCCGACGAGGCCGCCCGCGAGTCGAGCCTCACGGCCCTGCGCGGCTTGGAGGAATGGCTGCTCGCGAATGGCTTCCTCGGGATAGTGAAGGCGCGCAACGCCTTCGCGCGGGGCCAGGGCTACCGCGACTTCTTCGATTACAAGGTGAACAGGTCGGAGGCGATGACGCCCGAAGCCCTGTTCGCGATCCTCGACGATTTCGAGAGGAGGACCGCGACGGCGAGCGCCGGGGGCCTCGCCTTCCTGGAAAAATCCCACGGCCCCGGCGCGCTGAAGCCCTGGAACCTGCGCTACCGCATGAGCGGGGACGTCACGCGCGAGATCGATCCCTACTTCCCCTTCGAGTTGGCCCTCGAGCGCTGGACGACGAGCTTCCGCCGGCTGGGCATCGCCTATCGCGGAGCCGTGCTGCGCCTGGACCTCCTCGAGCGGGAGGGCAAGTTCCAGAACGGCTTCTGCCACGGCCCCGTGCCCGCCTACTTCGACGAGGGGACCTGGGTGCCGGCCCACGTCAACTTCACCTCGGAGGGACGGCCGAACCAGGTCGGCTCCGGCTTCCGCGCGCTGGAGACTCTTTTCCACGAGGGCGGCCACGCAGCCCACTTCGCCAACGTGACGAGGAACGCCCCCTGCTTCTCGCAGGAGTACGCGCCGACGTCCGCGGCCTACGCCGAGACCCAGTCCATGTTCTGCGACAGCATACTCGGCGACGCCGACTGGCTGATGCGCTACGCCAAGAAGGCGGACGGCTCGCCCATCCCTGCCGGGCTCATCGAGAAGCGCATCGAGCGCAGCCAGCCCTTCCGCGCCTTCGAGGAGCGCATGATCCTCGTCGTCCCCTACTTCGAGCGCGCGCTGTACGCGTTGGCCGATTCCGAGCTCGAGGCTGAAAGGGTCCTCGAGCTGGCCCGCGAGACCGAGAGGCGGATACTCGGCGCCGAGAGCTACAGGCCCATATTGGCGATACCCCACCTGCTCAACCAGGAGGCGGCGGCGAGCTTCCACGGCTACCTGCTCGCGCACATGGCCGTCTACCAGACCCGCGCCTGGCTCATCGAGCGCTACGGCTACATCGCAGACAACCCGGAGGTAGGCCGACTCCTCGCCGAGAAGTACTGGGCGCCCGGCAACTCCCTCACCCACGACCAGACGCTCCGCGCCCTCACCGGCGAGGGCTTTTCGGGCAGGTACCTCGCGGAGGCCTGCAATGCCTCGGCCGAGGAGGCTTGGGCGGCCGCCGAGGCCTCCGTGGCCGCCGCTCGCTCCCGCGTCTACCCCTCGGACTACCCCTCCGGCCTCGGCGCCGACATCGCCGTCGTGCACGGCGCCGAGACGATAGCGGACAACTCGAGCTCGGAGGCCGAGATGTGCGCGGACTTCGCCGCCTGGGTGCGCGCGAAATACCCGAGGAAGCCCTAATCGCGCCTGCGGGCGGCGACGAAGAGGACCTCAGCGGACCCGAAATCGTTCTCCGCGACCAGTCCCTTCCGTATCCCGATCGCCTCGAGGCCCCGGCCGGCTAGCATGGCGACGAGCTCATCCTCGCCGAACCATCGGTCCCAGGTGCGGTAGGCGCGGAGATCCTCGCCCTCGGCGAGGACCAGGCACTGGTTCGCGGTGCAGCGCTCCTCGGGATAGACGAAGCTCTCCTCGAGGACGAGGCAGGGCCGGGGCGACCAGAAGCTGGGCCCGGCGGAGGCCCGCCATTCTTTCCGCGGTTTCGCCGAGGCCGCGTAGCCCGGACCCAGGATATCGAAGGCGAAGATCCCTCCCGGCGCCAAGGCCTCGCGGGCGCGGTCGAGGAGGACCAGGGCGTTCCCCGGGGCCAGGGCGCCGAAATCGCAATAGATCATCATCGCGAGAGCGTAGCCGCCGCCGAGGTCGTCGGTCAGGTAATTCCCGCATCGATAGTCGATCTCGAGGCCTTTCGAGGAAGCCGAGGAGCGCGCATAGTCCACGGAGGACCGCGACAGGTCCACTCCCGTCACTTCGCAGCCTCGGGCGGCGAGCTCTTCCGCGTAGAGCCCGGGCCCGCAGCCCAGGTCCAGGACGCGCCCGCGACGGCGGGCATAAAAACCTTCCTCTCGTCCCGCGGCCGAAGGCCGCAGTATCCGCCCCCCGGCCGGCGGCAGGAAACCGCCCAGCCACTCGAGCGCCCTCGCCCGCTGCTCGGGACCGCGGCTCGCGGCGTCGGTCGAGTCGTCGAGATGGGCGGCGAGCATGCCCTTGGCGATCCAGGGATCGGTCCATATGTTGAGCGCGGAGGGCTCGAAGGGGCGGGGCCTCGCAGCAGCCGCCAATAGAATATCCATGTTCATAAAGCTTCCTTATGGGGTGGTATGGGTTGGGTAAGGTGGTGTGCGCGAGCGCAAATCCGCCAGGCACGCAAGAAGGCAGGTTAGTAGCGCATTTGGGCAGGCTACAGCGAATATTCCATCCCGTCAAGAGAGTGGGGGTGCCGGAAGCGACCGGAGCGCGGCACGCGAGGACGCTGGAGGCAGGGGGAGCCGCGTCTGTTGAGGTTTCGCCCGCGCTTTTTCTCGCGACCGAGACTACGGGCATGGGACGCCGCGAGAAAAGCGTGGGCGGCGAGTCGTGTGACCGCGCTTCCCCTACTTATACTGCCCTTGGAATTCGCCTAACTTCTCCACGAATTCGTGGATCAGCGCCGTCTCCGGCAGGATCGTCGTGCGGAAGTGGTGCGTCCCGGGCATCTGCCCGAAGCCGGAGCCCGGCACCACGCAGATGCCTGTGGACTCGAGGAGGGAGAGGCAGTAGTCGTCGTCCGTCCGGTGGGCGGGCAGCTCGACGCGGGGGAAGGCGTACATCGCGCCGGCGATCCGCGTACAACGGATGCCGGGTATACCGTTGAGCCCGTCCGCGAGGATGGCCGCGCGGGAGCGGAGCTCGGACATGATGTGGTCGCGCTCGGCGACGTAGAGGTCGTGGCTGGGGGACCCTTCCGCGGGAGGCGTGACCATGCAGTACGTGACCACCTGGCCGGGCAGGTTGGAGCAGAGGCTGATCGACTGGAGCTTGGTGATCTGGTCGACCACCTCGCCCGGCACGTTGCGGATCTCCATGTAGCCGCCGCGGTGCCCGCACTCGCCGATGAAGCCCTTGGACGTCGAGTGGAAGGAGAAGAGGGAGACGTCGGCGACGCCCATCTCGGCCATCACCTTGGCGAAGGAGTAGAAGGCGAAATCGGTGAGGTAGACGTCCTCCTGGTAGACCTCGTCGGTGAGGATGGAGAGGTCGTGGCTGCGGGCGAAATCTATGATCATCCTGATGTTCTCGTGGTCGAGGACGGAGCCCGTGGGGTTGCCGGGGTTGAGGACGCAGATGGCCTTGACCTTGACGCCCTTGCGGACCGCGTCCATGAAGGCCTTGTCGAGGTGCTCGCGGGAGAGGCGCCAGTCGCGGTCCTCGTCGAGGTAGTAGGGCACCTGGCGGCCGCCGTAGAGGGTGATGGTCGCGGAGTAGAGGGGGTACTGCGGTATCGGCACCATGATGCCGTCGGTAGGCCCGGAGATGAGGACGCGCAGGGCCATCTGCACACTCTTGCTCGCGCCGTCGCCGAGGAAGATCCAGTCGGGGTCGGATTCGACGCCGTCGCGCTGGGAGATGAAACGGGCCACGGCCTCGCGGATGACCTTCACTCCCTTGGACTCGGAGTAGGCGCCGAGGCCGTGCACGGTGCCCTTGAGCAGGGTCCTGGCCGCCTGGACGACGTCGGGAGGGAAGATGGCCGCGGGGGAATCGAGCAGGGCCCCTCCTTCGAGGAGGGCGGGGTACTCGCAGAGGGCGAGGGTCTGGCGGATATAGGTCAGCGGCTTTTGCCCGAGGGCCTGGGGGTTCCCGATGTTGCCGTAGAGGATGCGCCTGCCCGCCTTCTCGAGCTCGGCTGCGCGTGCGACGATGGGGCCGCGCACGGCGTACTGGGTCTCGAGGACGGCCAGGCTAAGGTCGGTCAGTCGGACGGGCATGGGAGGCTCCTTACGAAAATGGCGGCGATACGGCGACGCGATCTCGCGTTTCGTAGCCGCTGAAATCAGAATCCGCGTATATCGTAGGCTTGCGCTTTCGGCAAGCTGGGCGTGGGTATTCTCTGCGTATCGGGGACGAGGGCGAACTCGCGGCAGGCTTCGCGCATCGCGCGCACCATAGCATTTTTCTCCCCCGAGAGGCTATAGACTAAGTCGGGCGATTTGCCCGAAAATCCCGTCGCGAGGGGGAGGTAAAAATGCTCGAGGCTTTCGATGTGCGCAAGCATTACGGCGAGGTCCGCGCCGTCGACGGGCTCTCGTTCGCCGCCGTGCCGGGGGAGATCTTCGGCCTCATCGGGCCCAACGGCGCGGGGAAGTCGACGACGATACGGATGGCGATGAACATCATCTCCCCCGACTCGGGGGAGATACGGATAAACGGGCGGCGCCTCGCGGAGGAGGACAAGGCCATAGTCGGCTACCTTCCCGAGGAGCGGGGCCTGTACCGCAAGGCCAAGGTCGAGGACATGCTCCTCTACCTCGCGGCCCTCAAGGGCTGTCCCGCGGCCCGGGCCCGCAAGGGCATTGACTCCTGGCTCGAGCGCTTCGGTATCCTGGAATGGAAGGGCCGCAAGATCGACGAGCTCTCCAAGGGCATGGCGCAAAAGGTCCAGTTCATCGGCGCCCTGGTCCACTCGCCCCGCCTCGTCCTCTTCGACGAGCCCTTCGCCGGGCTCGACCCCGTTTCCCAGGATACGCTCCTCGAGGCCATGCTCGAGCTCAAGGCCGGGGGCGTCACCATCCTGTTCTCGACCCACATCATGGAGCACGCCGAGAAGGTCTGCGAGCGGATCCTCCTCGTCCATCGCGGCCGCGAGCTGGTCTCGGGCAAGCTCGCGGAGGTGAAGGCGCGCCATGGCCGCAACGCGGTGCAGATCGAGTACGACGGGGACGCCGCCTTCGCGCAGGGCCTGCCCTTCGTCGAGAGCGTCACGCGCTATCCGCGATGGCTCGAGGCCCAGCTCAAGCCCGGCTCCGACCCGGACGAGCTCTTCCGGGCCCTGGCCGGCAGAGTCAAGGTGCGGCGCTTCGAGGTCGTGGCGCCCTCGCTGCACAAGATCTTCACGAGCCTCGTCGGCGAGTCGCGCGAGGGCGCGGACGCCGAGGCCGCCGAGGGGGCAATCCATGAGTAAGGCGCTGATCATCGCCAAGCGCGAATTCCTCGCCACCGCCGCGAACAAGGCCTTCGTGGTCATCACGCTGCTCGGCCCCCTGCTCATACTGGCGCTGACCGTGCTGCCGAGCGTCGTCTCGACGAGCGGCGTCGCGAGCGCGGGCGCCGTGGTGGCCGTCGTCGGCGGGGACGGCGCGACCCGGATCGCGCTCGCGGCGGCCCTGGCCCCGGCCAAGGCCGCGGTGGAGGACGCGGCCGACGAGGCCGCCGCCCGCGCGGGCATCGCGTCGGGGCGCTACGCGGCCGCCCTCCTCCTGCCCGCAGGCTGGACTGACGCGAGCACGCTCCGGCTCCTCGCGAAGACCGGCACCGACTACGCGCTATACGCGCGGGTCGAGGGCTCCGTCGCGGCGATGGCGCGCGAGGCCCACGCGGCCGCGAGCGGCGTCGATCCGGCCCTCGTCAAGCGCCTCCTCTCGGCGCCAGGCATCGACGTGGCCGTGCCCGGCAAGGAAGGGCGGGGGCCCGGCGGCGGACTGGACCAATACCTGGGCATCCTCTTCACGGTCCTCGCCTTCGTGATGCTGATGTACATGACCGTCCTCCTCTACGGTCAACTCATCGGCCGGTCCGTCATCCAGGAGAAAAGCTCCAAGACGGTCGAGTTCATGCTGTCCTCGGTTTCCTCCCGGCAGCTCCTCGCCGGGAAGATCCTCGGCCCCGGGCTCGCCGGCCTCCTGCAGTATGCCTTCTGGATCGGCGTCGCCGCGGCGGGCATTGGGCTCCTGGGACCGGTCTTGCACCTCCAACTGCCGCCGACCCTCAGTTCCGGCAATCTCCTGGCCCTCGTCGCCTTCTTCATCCCGGCCTATTTCCTCTACTCCTCGATCTACGCGGCCCTCGGGGCCGGCGCGGAGGACGAGCAGCACCTGACCCAGCTCGCCTGGCCCCTGATGATCTGCCTCATGATACCCATGGTCCTGCTCAATCTCTTCCTATCGAACCCAAATTCAGCGGTCTCGGTCTTTTGCTCCTATTTCCCCCTGACGAGCCCCATCGTGATGCTGATCCGCGTCCTCGTCTCGCCGCCGGCCTGGTGGGAGCTCGCCGCGAGCTACGCGATCCTCCTGGCCTCGGTATGGGGAGCCTATGTCCTGGCGGCGAAGGTATTCCGGATCGGCATCCTGATGACGGGCAAGAGGCGCAAGCTGGGGGAGATCCTCCGCTGGGCGGCAATCCGCTAAACGAAGTATACTCGTGGCCATGAGCGAACTCCTCGCCGCCCTCCTCGTCGGGCTGCCGACCCTCGCGGCCCTTATCGTCCTGCTCGGCTGGGTCTCCTATCGCGGGATGATCCACTTCCGGATACGCGACGAGGCCTACATCCGCGACGCGATGCTCGCCTCCGGGATGCTGGCCCAGGCCGACCTAGAGCTGCCCTGGATCGAGGAGGAGATCCCCTCCCCCTCGGGCTACTCCTTGAGCCTCCACGCGCTGAAAGGGGACGGGCGAGGGATCGCCTTGTTTCATCACGGAGTCGGCTCGGGCTGGCTGACGATGGTCCGGTATACGCGGCTCTTCCTGGCCGAGGGCTGGACCGTGGTCGCCTTCGACTCGAGGGGGCACGGCGAATCGGACGGGCGCGTCCTCGGGAAGCGCGCGCCGCGACCGAGTTATGGCTACTACGAGAAGGCCGACCTTAAGGCGGTCGCGGATTGGAGCTTCGCCGCCTTTGGCGGCGCCCGATTAGCCGGCGCCCCGTCGGGGAAGGACGGTGGCTTCGAGAAGCCGCGCTTCATCGTCTTCGGCGAGTCGATGGGCGCCGCGACCGCGCTCCAGTACGCTCCCCTCGACCCTCGCCTGGACGCGGTCATCGCCGACTGCCCCTACTCCTCGGCCCTCGCCGAGCTCGACTACAGGCTGAAGGCGGCGCTCGTCCCTCGGCCCTTCCGCGCCCTCGTCGCGAGGGCCGCGGACGCCTTCTGCCGCCGCCTCGAGGGCTTCAGCCTCCGCGACGCCGATCCCTCGCGCGCCATCCTCGAGACGGAGCTGCCGATCCTCTTTATCCACGGCCTCGAGGACCGCTACGTGCCCTGGCGCATGTCGATGGTGATGGCCGAGACGAGGCGGCGACGCCTTCCGGGAGCGATAACGGAGCTCCTCCTCGTGCCCGGGGCGCGGCACACGGGAAGCCTCGCCGTCGACCCGGAAGGCTACCTCGAGGCGCTGCGGGGATTCCTAGAGAGCGCCCTAGCGAAGCGTTAGCCGAAGGCCTAGCGAAGCGTTTGGCGCTACGGGGATTCCTGGCCGCGGCCCTCGCGCCCGGCGCCCGCTAGGCGAGCCGTGTCCTAAGCTTCCTCTTTGCTATATACTCCCCCGCATATGAGCGAGATGCTAGACACAGAGATCCGATCCGAGCGCGCCTTCCTGGTCGGGGTCCAGACCGACAAGGTCTCCAAGGGCAACGCCGAGAGCCTCCTGGCAGAGCTCGGCGGCCTCGCCTCGACCCTGGGCCTGGAGGAATCCGGGCGCATGCTCGTGCGCGTGCGCGAGCGCAACGCCGCCCTCCTCCTCGGCACGGGCAAGTCCGACGAGATCGTCGCGGCGGCCACGGCGGCGGCCTCGGACTCGATCCTCTTCGACCACCCCCTCTCCCCCACCCAGCAGCGCAATTGGGAGACCCTCTCGGGCCTCAAGGCCTACGACCGCAACGAGCTCATCATCCGCATCTTCGCGAGCCGCGCCCGCACGAAGGAGGCCGCCCTCCAGGTCGAGCTCGCCCAGCTCGAGTACTCCCTGCCGCGCCTCGCCCACTCCTACGACGCCCTCTCCCGGCAGCGGGGGGGGCGCTACGGCACCAAGGGCTCGGGCGAGCAGAAGATCGAGCTGGACCGCCGCGAGATAGAGCAGCGCATCCACGAGATCAAGGACGAGCTCAAGGACGTGCGTAAGTCGCGCGACGTGCAGCGGGCCAGGCGCGAGAAGGCCTCGGTCCCGAGGGCGGCCATCGTCGGCTACACGAACGCCGGCAAATCGAGCCTCCTCAACTCGCTCGCGGCCGCGGACGTCCTCGCCCAGGACAAGCTCTTCGCCACCCTCGACCCGACCACGCGGCGCATGAGCCTGAGCAAGGGCGGCTCCCTCCTGCTGACGGATACCGTAGGCTTCGTGCGCAACCTCCCCCACCACCTCGTCGAGGCCTTCAAGGCCACCCTCGAGGAGGCCGCCCAGGCCGACCTCCTGGTCGAGGTCGTCGACGCGGCCGACCTCGAGGCGGAGGTCCACATGGAGGCGACGGACAAGGTCCTGCGCGAGATCGGCGCCGGGGACGTGCCCCGCGTGCTCGCGGTCAACAAGATAGATCTCGTCGCCGATCCGGCCGTCCTCGAGGCCTGGCTCGCCCGCCATCCCGATGCCGCCCTCTGCTCCATTAAGACGGGCGCGGGGCTAGGCGCGCTCTCCGCCGCGATCGAGGACAGGCTCACGGCCGCCTCGGGAGAGCTCAGCGTGCGCGTGCCCGACGCCGAGTACGCCTTGGTCGCCCTATTGCACCGCGAGGCCTCGATACTGAGCGAGTCGCGCGAGGACGAGGCGACGGTGCTGCGCGTGCGCCTGCCGGAGAGGCTCGCCTCGAGGTTCCAGAAGTACAGGATGGAGGACTAGGCTCCCCCCGACCGGTCAGTCCGGCCCTAGCGGGGCAGGGACATGAACTCGGAGAACTCGTACTCGATGCGGCCGTCCTCGCGGACCCGCATCGAGGCATGCCCCTTCTTCGCCAGGCTGTCGAGGACCGACTCGGCCTCCTCGATGCCCATGCCGCAGTCCAGGGCGACGAGGGTGGGCGTCACGCGGCCGGAGCGGTCGCGAGCGATAACGAGGACCGAGCGCTCGCGCTCGAGGGCGCGCTCCCTCTCCCCGAGCCTCTTGGCGGCGGGGGCGGCGCTCCGCGCAGCGATGATACCGGACAGGCCCCTGGCCGCCGGGAAGAGGCCGCCGAACAAGGCGCCGAAGAGGGCCCAGACTTGGTGGCCTCCGTAAGCCCAGAAGGCTATAAAGCCCCCGCCCACGACGAGCCCCGTTATCAGGGACTCCACCGAGGTTTTTTGCCTGTCGCCTCTCTCTCGCTTGGCCATGCGCTAGGCGTCCTCATCGCCCTTCACGAAATATTGAAGGAGCTGCACGATGAAGTAGATCTTCTTGTAGGTGTCGACGATCCAGGGCTTGAAGGGCCGCTGGCTCTGGCTCTCCACTTCCTTCCAATTGAGGAGGATCTCGTGGTGGGGTTTCTGCAGGTCCTCGATGAGGTTCTTGAGCTGGCGCCCTATCCCTATCAGGTTGACCGCCGCCTTGCTGATCATGGCGGTGGCCTTGTCGTTCGTCTCCTTGAGCGCACCGCGAAGGTACTTGACGGCGTCCTTGTCGCGGTCCGCCTTCGCGAGGGCCGAGCGCATGCGCGTGCCCAGCTCGCCCTCGTCCGCGAGCTCCTCGTCGAATTGGAGGATCTTCTCGGAGACGTCCATTATCGAGTGGTAGCAATCCGAGAGCTGCTGGGACTGCAGGGTCGCCGTCCACTGGCCGCGGATGATCAGTATGTCCACGAGCTCGCGTATGTCCTTCTTGAAGAAGTCCATCAGGTAGGCCTTGAGGTAGTTCATGGCCTGGGTCTGGGTATAGCCGCCGAGCATCTTCTTCGCGAAGACGACGTTCGCCTTCTCGGTATAGTTCTTCATCCTGAGGATGACGGTCGTCCCGAAAACCTGGTTGGCGATCTCGTCTATCTTGGAATTGCGCCTCTCCTGGACGATGCGCTGGAGGACGGTCTCGATCTGGATCTTCAGCTTCTGGAGGAAGGGCTCGACGATCCGGTCGTTCGGGCTCCGGGGCTTGGCCTCCCAGAAGGGGTCCTCCTTCAGGTGCCTGACGATCATCTCGAGGACGAGGCTCTTGCGGAGCTCCGCCGCGGCCGCCACGAATTTGGACCACGCCTCGATCGGCACGATGTCGATCTTCTTGTAGTCCTTGAGCGCCCCGAAGATGCGCGGCCAGTCGGTCTCGAGGTCGAGGGCGCTGAAGACCTCGAGGAAGTCCTGCAGGTCCTCGGCTACGTACTCGCCGTTGATGGAGTCGAACTTGGGCTTGTAGGAGAAGCTGCGCTCGGGGAGGCCCGAGTCGAATTTCTTGAGCAGGAAGTAATAGTCGAAGTTGACGAAATTGATGAAGGCCAGCAGGGTGTTGTAGGCCTCGTCGATGATCCTGCTCTTCTCCCCGTCGAAGACGACGAAGAAGGAGGTCAGGTCGCGCTTGGTCTCCTGCTGGACCGTGGAGAGGGAGAGGGTCCTGGCCCGCTCGGCGATGTGCGCCTCGGTGAGGCGCTCCGAGAGCTCGCGCTGTTCGAGCGTGAGGAAGCTCTCGATCACGAAGGCCCTCAGCGCGCCAGAGGCGGCCGAGTTGCCGAGGAGGAGCTGGGCCGGCGCGGCCAGCTTGTAGATCTCGTAGAAGAACTTGGCGAGGCCGGGAAGGGCTTCCTGGCCCTTGGGTTTGTAGAACTTATAACGGGAGCGGGAGAGCTCCTTCGCGACGCCGCGGAGGAATTTCTTCTTCTCGGCCTCGGGATCGCCCATGCCCGCGAACGTCGAGAATATACGGCGGAGAAAGCCTTCGGGCTTGGCTCCTCGCGCGGCGGTATCGCCGACCTTGCCCTTGCTCGTCATTCCACTACTCTATAGGCAGGGAGGTCCGCGGTCAACTCATCCCCGCGGCCCGAAGCTCTCCTGACGCGTAGGGACGAGCCATTTCGTCGCCGTTTTCCTTGAATAACAAGGAGCCGTCCCCCTCCAGGCCCTCGATCGTACCGGACAAGGGTCCACTGCCGCCCTTGTCCCTGGCCTCCGAGCCCGGCAGGAAGGTCGCCGGCCGGCCTTTGCGCCACAGCGCTCCTTCCGCGATACGGAGCCACCCGGAATCGCCGAGGCTGGCCCTCAAGGCCTCGAGGAACAGCTCGAGGAGGGCCCACCTGTCGATTCTCGCGCCGGATTCGGCCGCGAGGCTCGTCGCCCCGCCCTCGAGGCCGGGCGGGAAGGCGACTTGATTGCAGTTGAGCCCGATGCCGGCGAACACGCCCGCCTCTCCCGCCTCGCAGAGGATTCCGCCGGCCTTCCGGTCGCCGAACATCAGGTCGTTGGGCCACTTCAGCCGGGGCGGCCGGGCGAAGGCGGCGCCGAGGACCAGTGAATAGGCCTCGGTCGCGGAGCAGAGCGCGCACCCTATTCTGAGGGGGAGTCCCGCCAGGCCGGCGCTCTCCGGAGCCAGGAAAACGGTTAAGAGGAGGTTCTTCCCCGCCTCCGATTCCCAGCGCCGCTCGGGGTAGCGCCCCCTGCCCGCCGTCTGCGCCTCCGCGGCGACGAGACTCCCCGGCGGGAAGCTCCCGTCGGCTTGGCCCCGCTCGGCCAGCAGCCTGGCCTCGGCCTGGGTGGATTCTGTCGAGGATAGAAGGAGGCACCGGGCGCCGGGAAAGGGATTTCGGATTTCGATCGGTTCCATGGCTCCGCCCAGTCTACCCCAAAGGCGCCCGGACCTTCAAATGCCCGCGCCAGCTAAGTCCGGAGCCGTATTGTTCAGGGCCCTCCCGGCCGATATACTCCGTTCATACGCTGAACGATCCTAGGGGTATCACACATGTGCGGAATAGTCGGATACGCCGGCCCGAGGCGGGCCTCCCCAATACTGCTCGAGGGCCTCAAGCGCCTCGAATACCGCGGCTACGATTCGGCCGGCATCGCGATCGGGCGAGGGGACGGAAGCCTCTCATCGGTCCGCACCGTGGGCAAGATCCAGGCCCTCAAGGACGCCGTGCCCAAGGACCTGGGCGGCACCTGGGGAATCGGCCACACGCGCTGGGCCACCCACGGCGGCGTCACCCAGGCCAACACGCACCCGCACTTCGACGGATCCGGCAAGATCGCGGTCGTCCACAACGGCATCATCGAGAACTATCGCGCCCTGCGCGAGATGCTCGCGAAAGAGGGCGTGGTCTTCACGAGCGAGACCGACACCGAGGTGATCCCCAACCTCGTCGCCAGGTATTACAAGGGCGACCTCGAGGCGGCGGTCAAGGCCGCCCTGGTCCACCTCGAGGGGACCTATGGCATCGCCGTCATCCACGCCGACGAGCCGGGCAGGATCGTGGGCGCGCGCAACGGCAGTCCCCTCGTCGTCGGCGTGGGCGAGGGAGAGACCCTCCTCGGCAGCGACGTCATGGCCTTCATTTCGAGCACCTCCAGGGTCGTCTACCTGAACGACGGGGAGATCGTCTCCCTCGACCCCTCGGGCTTCAGGATCACCGACCGCTCGGACAGCCGCGTGGACCGCGCCGCGGACGCCGTCACCTGGGAGCTCGGGGCGATAGAGAAGGGCGAGTACCCCTGCTTCATGGAGAAGGAGATATTCGAGCAGCCCGATTCCATCGGCCGCGCCCTGGGCGGGCGCCTCGACCAGGACAACGCGACCGCCAAGCTCGGCGGGCTCAACCTGGACCGACGCTACCAGCGCGCGGTATCCCGCGTGAACATCATCGCGGCGGGCACGAGCTGGCACGCCAGCCTCGTCGGCGCCCAGCTCCTCGAGTCGGTCGCGCGCATCCCCGCCTCCGCCGACGTCGCGAGCGAGGTCCGTTACCGGAATCCCGTCGTCGAGAGGGACAGCCTCTGGTTCGCCGTATCGCAGTCCGGGGAGACCGCCGACACCCTGTATGCGATGCGCGAAATCCAGCGCAAGGGCGCCAACGTCCTTGGGATCTGCAACGTCGTCGGCTCGACTATAGCCCGCGAGTCCGACGGCGGAGTCTACGTGCACTCCGGCCCCGAGATCGCCGTGGCCTCGACCAAGGCCTTCACGAGCCAGCTCGCCGCCTTCTACCTATTCACCCTCCACATGGCGAGGATGCGGGACATGTCTAGGGCCGAGGGGGAGCGCTTCCTCGCGGGCCTGGCCGCGGTGCCTGACATGATCAAGACCGTGCTCGGGCGCCGCGACGCCATCCAGGCGGTCGCCAAGAAATATTCCCGCCGCCGCGACTTCCTCTTCCTCGGCCGGGGACTCCTGTACCCCATCGCCCTAGAGGGAGCCCTCAAGCTCAAGGAGATCTCCTACATCCACGCCGAGGGCTACCCCGCCGGCGAGATCAAGCACGGCCCGATAGCCCTCGTCTGCCCCGAGGTGCCCACGGTTTTCCTCGTGAGCGACGACGGCCTGCGCGAGAAGGTGATCTCCAACATCAGGGAGGTCAAGGCTCGCGGCGGACCGGCCATCGCGGTCGGCGTCGAGGGCGACAAGGAGCTCGAGGGAATCGTCGACGACTTCATACCCGTGCCGAAGATGGACAGCCGCTTCTATCCCTTCACGATGGTCGTGCCCCTCCAGCTCTTCGCCTACTTCTGCGCTTTGGACCTCGGTCGCGATGTCGATCAGCCGCGGAACCTTGCCAAGTCGGTGACGGTGGAGTGAGGCGACGATGAGGCGAACGAGCGTCGCTTTCACCGCCCTCTCCCTCCTCGCCTTCGCGGCGCTCGCCCTCGCCCAGGACAAGGCGGCTTCGAGCGGCGCCGCGAGCCTGCGGCGCGCGATCCTCGTCCGCGGCGCGTCGTCGGTCAAGGGTCTGCCCTTCTTCCCGCCCAACGCCATGGCCGCGCTCTCCGGGGCCTACAGCCCCCATGGCGCCGCGGACGCCGCCGACGAGATCCCGGTATGGTACACGCGCGAGGCGGTCGTCCTGGGAGGCGCGTGGAAGAGGGCGACACTCGCGGGCTACTCGGCCTTCTCCCTCGAGCGGCCTCGGGGCTCCGTCCTCGCGCTCAGGGCTCCGCGCTACTCGCTATTCTTCGAACTGCCCGCCGCGCTCGACTCGGGCGGGCGGGCTTTCATAACGGCCTTCGACCGCAAATTCCAGGCCTTCTTCGAGAACGCGGCCACCGAGGCCGAGCTATCATTCCCGGCGTTTGTGGAGTATTGATCCGAGTCCGGCTCCCAAATTTCGCGACTTCAGTAGCGGAGTTTATTGGGTGGTTACATAGCATTTCCTATCGCTCACGGATTAGTCGTAATTTCAAGCCCAAATCCATAGCCTGGCCCTGCGCTGTTGGTCGCGTGGGCTCGAACGTAATAGAGGGTTCCTGCCATCGTCGGTATGGCTATCGGCGAGAGTCGGCGGATTGTGCTCGCTGCTATAGCAGACGCCGAACGCGGTATTCGCGGGTATGCCGGGGTAGGCGATCCGTCGCCGGCGATCAGCGGCATCGTGACCGAGGGAGAGGCGATGAAGGTTCATACCGACGCAGGCTGGCCGGTCCATTGCGCGAATGAAGATTATTCCCCAAGAAGAAAAACCGCTAGGCCGCCGAGTTATATTTTGTTTATTTTCATTGACCGCAGCCCCCCCGAAACGAGACACTGGGCATAGTTGCCGGCATTGAGGACGGGATACCACCGGGTTCGCTCAGCGGGTGCAATGGTTATAAGGAACGATGCGGGGTCGATCGAGCAGAAAGTATTTTTCAGATATGCGCTCCTTGAATAGTAGGCAATCCTAATCAAGGGAACACTACAGCGTTGGCTATTAATATATCCCATTCCCCCGACTCGTCAAGGATTCTACATGAATCCGAGGATTGGCGTCAGCACCATCGGTGTTTTGGAAACCCACGCTTGCGCGAGGCCTGCACTGACGGAAATCCTCTCGGTTCGGGATCTGCGGAACAACAGGGATATGCCTATTTCTCGCTACCGTTCTTCTCCGTTCCCTCCTTTAGGTAGCTCTGTCGTGAAATTCTCTGGCTTGTTCGCTATAGGATGTGATTCAGGAATCTCCGCGTGCGCTCCTCTTTCGGATGGGCGAAGAGCTCGTCCGGCGCTGCGGTCTCCACTATCGAGCCTTCGTCCATGAAGGCGACCTTG
>JANXYQ010000036.1 GCA_025355995.1 Spirochaetaceae bacterium
GGCCTTCTGCTGCGCCGCGAGGGCGGGCAGGCAGAGGGCCGCGGCCAGCGCGAGGACGAGCGCCCTTTTCATTTCCACCAGGACCTCAGCCTATAGAGGCGTCCCGAAGAGCCGTCGTAGAAGAGGAAGAAACTCCCCGAAGGATCGAACCAATAGCTCGTATTGAAGGAGGAGTCGGGCAGGGCGAGCGAGTCGAGAACCGCTCCGGTCGCGTAGTCCAGGCGCTCGTAGGTCGTCACGCCGTTGTTCGAATTGCCTCGGCGTATCAGGCCGTCTCGGGTGAGCCAGAGGGAGTTGGGGCCGTAGAAATCGGCCGTGAATGAAAAATAATCGGTACCGGTCGCCTCGTAAATCGGGGAAAGGGCCTTCAGCTGTTCAATGCCGTCCGCGCTCGCGCAGTAGTGCGCGGAGCCGTTGCCGAGGAGGAGCTTCAGGGGCTTGGCCGTCCCCGCCAGGTATTGGGCGTCGAGGACTGTCCATCCGCCGTTCGGGAAAGGGGCGGCGAAGCCGAGGGGAACCGAGAAAAGGGCGTGCGCAAGGCCGAAGGATGGGCCGAATTGGTGTATTTCAAGGATGCCTGGGTCGCTGGCCCTTAAAATGTAGCAGCTTGGCGCCGTTCCATCGCTCAGGGAAAAGCCGGGCGCCGACGGGTCGAGGCCGGGGACATTGACCAAGGGGTTCGCGGGATATGGCGTGAAGTCGCTGGCGAGTAGGTTCTGGTTGCCGATCCTATAGTTCCCGGAGCCGTCGACGCTGCAGGCGGCCATGGGGTCGACAGGAACGGGAATGGCCGAGACGGTGGCCAAGCTGTCCGGGTCCAATATCAAAGCGTAGGAACGAAAGCTGCCGGAGCCGTCGTCGGCGCCCGTCATCGCCAGGATGGCCGGGCGGACGGAGGAATCGAAATGGAAGAGCTCGATCCTGTTGCTCAGGGAGGCTGCGCCGGCCGCGTTTAGGGCGGCGTCGAGATCGATCCAGGCTGTCGCTCGCTGGATGACGTTGTCTTTCATGTACGGGTCGCCGAGGAGGTAGGCGCAGCCGCCGAGCGAAGCGGCGACCGCGATCGCCGCGAATACGGCCAGGCAGGGCCGGGATGAGCGTAGCGCTCTCATCTTTCCCACGCCCAGCCGAGCGATAGGGCCGGACGGCCGTTGCCAATCCATCCCCTCCCCAGCAATCCCGCGGACCCGCTGCCGAAGGAGTAGCTCGCGCCCAGGCCCAGCCTGATCGCGTTAGTCGAATTCAGGTTCCACTCCGCGAATAAATCCACGGGCCTGAGGGCATAGTCCAAGAATGCCCGCCTCGAGGCGAGCGAGCCCGTAGCGAGGCTGCCGAGAATACCCATCCCGACCTGGAGGCCGAAGCGGAGCCGCTTTTCGGGCGGCCGGACGAGGTACCAGCCGAGTCCGGACCAGAACTCGTCGTGCAGGAGCGGGCTCGAGCCCGGGCTAAAATCGACGCCGGCGAAAAGCCTATCCTCGACGAAGAGATACCACCAATCGGGTTCCGCATAGAGCCTGAACCCTGCGCCCGCCCCGAGGAGCCTCCCCGTGCCCGAGTCCAGGTAGAAGGCTTTCCGCGCGGAGAGAGGGAGGGCCGGGACCTGGACGAGCGGAGGCTCTTCGCCCAGCGTCAGCTCGACGATCTGCGAGCGCCGCGCGGGAGCGCTCACCGTGAGGGTAATCTTGTCTCCGGCGACGAAGGGGTAATAGGGGAGCTCGAGGTTTCCGCCCTCGACGCTGCCGAGGGGAAAAGCCGCGGTCGCGACCGAGGAATCCATGCTCACCGTCGCCCCCTCGTCCGGGGAGGCGAGCGTGATCCGGTAGCCGACGACGCGACGCGACGCGGCGAGTCCGCGGAGGGCGGCGCTCGCTTTCGCGGCGACGCGGGAGGCCGATTCGTCGATGAGGGGCAGGGCGCCGAGCCCGGCGACCGCCGTGAATGAGTCGGCAGCGACGAGGCCGCTCGATTCGGATTCGTATACGGCGATGCGATAGGAAAGCCTATACCCGTTGATGGAAACCACCGAGCAGGCAACCCAGGCGGACCCCGCGGCGATCGCCAGGGCGGAGGCTTCCTCGCCCTCGGAAGCCCGGGGGGAGAAGCCTGCGGCGCCGGAAGCGACGGAGAAGCCCGCTTCCTTGAGCGCCCTCGCGAGGGAGGTGCGCAAGGCGGCCGAATAGGAAGAGGCCGCTCCGGCCGCGGCGGGCTCGAGGAGCAGCAGAGACTCCCGGGCGATCGCGGGGGCGGCGTCCGCGCGGAGCGGAGAGGGGAGGAGGATCGAAGCGACCGACCAGAGCAGGGCGGGGAGGAGGGCGGAGAGCCTTAGCTTCGGTCTCATTTTTCCGTCAGGACTTCTACGCCGTCCCAGTCGGCCTGCGGCGGGCTCTTGGAGAAGGCGACGGCCCTGTCGAGCAGGATCCTCGCGGGGAAGTCCCCCGGCGCGAGCTCGAGTATCTTTCTGAAGCCCGCGCCCGCAGCCTGGAAGTCCTGCCGATAGTAGTCCCCGATGGCCTTCTCGTGGATCTCCCAGACCTGCGACTCCTCGGGGGAAAGGCTCAGGCGAGGCGTAAAGATCTTGACGCCCTTCGTCTTCCCCTTCACGGAGATGGTGTCTATGTGACGGCATGGCAACTTTTCCTTAACTTTATAATGAACGCCCTCGGAGATGATGAGGGGCTGCTTGTACATCTTCGTCGCGCCCTCGAGGCGAGAGGCGAGGTTCACGCTGTCCCCTATCACGGTATAGTTCATCTTCTTGTCGCAGCCTATGTTGCCGACCGTGACGACGCCGTAGTTGATCCCCACCCCGATGTGGAACATCGGCTTGCCCCGCTTCACCTGGCCCTCGTTGAAGCCGATCAGGGCCTCGGTCATCTCGAGCCCGGCGTATACCGACTGCAGGGCGTCGTCGTCGCGCTTTATCGGCGCCCCGAACACTGCCATGATGGCGTCGCCTATGTACTTGTCCACCATGCCGCCTCGGGCGTCTATCGCGTCGACCATGACGGAGAAGTAGCGGTTGAGCGAGTCCACCAGGTCGTCGGGCTTCATGCTCTCGGATATCGTGGTGAAGCTCCGGATATCCGAGAAGAGGATGGAGACGACCTTGTTGTCTCCCACCAGCATGCTCTCGGGATTCGTGAAGACCTGGTCGATCACGTCCTTGGGCACGTAGAGCTGGAAGATACTGCGAATCTTCCTCTCCGTTTTCTGGGCGACCGCCTGCCCGTAGGCGAAGTGCTTGATCTGCTCGTAGGCCTTGCCGAGCTCGCCGAGCATCAGGTTGAAGGTGTGCGAGAGCTGGCCTATCTCGTCCTTGTACTCGACGGGCACGCGCTCGGATAGGTCGCTGGACTCGATTATCCGCCTCATCGCCGCGGACACTTCCTCGAGGGGCCGGGTGAGGTAGCGGGCGAGAGCCAGGAGGAGGAGGACGGACAAGAGGACGGCCGCGGCGAGGATCTCGAGCGAGGTGCGCAGGATATTCTCCACCTCGCCGTAGAAGGCCGCCTTGGCGTCGGTGACGAGGACGTACCAGCCGAAGGGACGGAAGGGGAAGAGGAAGGCGACCCGGTCCTGGCCGCCGACGCGCAGGCTCTCGAAGCCGCGCTTCTCGGCGCTCGCCAGGCCCGAGAGGGTGGAAAGCTCCTCCGCCTTAGGCTCGGCCGGGCCGGCCCGCATGACTGCCCTGCCCTGGGCGTCCACGGCAATTATCGCCTCGGTGTCGTTGCGAAGGAGCGAGCGCGCGAAGGACTCGACCGCGGCCTTGGCCGCCGCCTCCATATCGGCCCTTCCCACGAAGCCGTTTTCCGCGAGGAGGCTCCATTGGCTGTTGGCGTATTTCTCGAGCTCGGAAGCCTTGAACGATAGGAAATCTGTGGCGATCCGCGTCACGGCCGAGGCCGCGACGAAATACGAGGACATCCCCGCCAGGATTACGGCGGCTATGATCAAAGGTAGTACGACTAGTATTATCTTGAGCCGTATACTCATGTAAACACTATAAACCGGGATAGGCGCGAAGACAAGAGAACTCGAGTCGCGCGCTCGCAGGATGGCAGCTCCAGCAATTTAGGCGCAGATACGAAGTCCCGGCTTCGCCGGGAC